>CAYUXD010000283.1:0-3568 GCA_964448655.1 uncultured Eubacteriales bacterium | reverse complement strand
CTTCCGATCTGCATCTTAAATTGCAGCGCTGAGTTATTTCAACAGACCCGGAGACTGGGACTCGTTGGGCCACCACCCTCTGGTGAAGATCAAGGCTCCAGTCGCCATAATTTTGAATTTTCATTTCTCAATCCTTTTCTCAAGCAATGTCATACGGCAGTAAAACTGCCCATAAAGCGAAAAACTCTTTCTCATCTCTGTATGGGCAAGACGCAAAATCAGACTTTAATCTGTGCACCTACTTAAAAGTAAGGGAATTACCTCTGTAAGTAAATCGCCTTTGGAGATGAAATTTAGAGGGAACTTTCATCTTTTTATCTCACCTGAAAAGATGATTTACTCTCACCATTCATGAGGCAGGGGGTCAGACTGGAGTAGCAGCGCTTATACAGAGGCGCGCAGGATCAAACAGAAGCACCTGAGGTTATACAGAGAAACGGGGGATCAAATAGGGATTAAAAGGGGGAAATATAGGGGGTAAATAAGGGGCGATATAGATCAAACAAATGCACCGGGATCAAAGATGTAGGGGCTTGATTCATCAAGCCCACATTTTGATTTGACAAATAATAAGTGCAGGTTTGATAAATCAAATCCCTACCTTAAATATAAGATTCCCTCTCTACAGACGGTGGGTTAGATGAATCAAATCCCTACAATAGAAAAAAAGGCATGACCGCAATTACTCAAGTTTTGCAAGTCTGACCCCATTGTTACATTGTTATTTATTTATTTATGATATATAATTTTTTAAACCAATTGATAAGACAAATAATAAGTGCGGGCTTGATAAATCAAAGCCCTGCGTTACTATCATATGGTGGGCTTGATGAATCAAGCCCCTACAAGAAATATAGGATTGCAATAAATATAAGATTCCGATGAGTAAGTCTCGCCCATATATCGAGACGCCCGATTAAGGACGTGCACAACTGGTTCTCCTATCTTAAACGCGGTCTTTCAAGGAAGCTGCCCGAAGACCGCCTCGTTGGCAAGGAGGGATATTCCGGCCTCAAGGCTAACCTCCAGAACCTGATCCCTTTTGTCAGACGGCACTTGTGGAAGGGCTTGCTGGGCGCTGGATTAGTCATCTTCACTTCTTTGCTCGGTTTTCCTCAACCCCTCATCATGCGCTATGTTGTTGATGACATCATCCTCAACCGTCAACTGGGACTCCTTATGGGGGCAATCCTCCTTCTTATTGCGATCTTTCTGGCGGAACACCTGGCGAATTTACTGCATAAATACTATTTTGCCCGCTTTGAACAGGAGGTCACCCTCGACATCCAGAAAGACCTGCTCGATCATACCCTGAGTCTTCCAAAATCTTTTTTCGACGACAGCCAAACGGGATATCTGATGTCGCGCCTGTCTTCTGATGTGGAAGGGCTTCGATGGTTTTTTTCCAGCACTATTGTTCACATCTTCAGCAACACGATCCGCTGTATAGGCGGATTAGGGCTTCTGTTCTATCTGGAGTGGAGGCTGGCCGTAGGTGTCCTTGTTATCCTTCCTTTTATCGCTCTTTCTGTGCGTTACTTTTCTGGGAAGATGCGTGTCTTGAGCCATCAGAGCATGGAAAAACAGGCCATGGTCTCGAGCGAGTTCCAGGAGTCGTTGTCTTCAGTCTCTTTAATCAAGGCTTTCTCCTCCGAAGCCCGAACAATAGGGCGGTTGATGTCCGGTTTGAAGGGCTCATTTCAAATCTCGCTGGAACAATCCACAGTTAGTTCAGTCGCTAATTTTATAATTAATTTCATGCCTGCTGTTGCCCGGGGTGTTGTGCTGGCTTTGGGCGCTTACTGGGTGATCATGGGCCAATGGACCCTTGGCTCTTTACTTGCCTTCCAGGCCTACCTGGGCTACGTGTTCGGTCCGGCCCAATTTCTAGCCTCAGCAAACCTTGAACTGCAAAATGCACGAGCAGCGCTGGAAAGAGTCTCAGCCCTTTTTGACATCGTTCCGGAAGAGAAAATGGGAGTCGGCAAGACGGTCGATCGTCTAAAAGGGGAGATCGAGTTCAAGAACGTTTCCTTCTCCTACGATGACCGCGAGCCTGTACTCGAGGATGTCTCCTTCCGTATCCATCCCGGAGAACATGTGGCTATTGTGGGGCCCAGCGGTGTGGGCAAGACCACCCTGATGAGTCTTATCCTCCGTTTTTACAGGCCTGCTTCAGGAGAGATCTACTTCGACGGCCGCCCAGCATCTGACTATGAAGTGGGTTCTTTACGCCGTCGGATCGGATATGTTTCCCAGAGCACACTCCTTTTATCTGGAACTATCATGGAAAACCTTTGCTACGGAAATCCCGAAGCAGCCGAAGAGCAGGTTATTCAAGCTACAAAAGTAGCTGGGATCCACGAGTTTATCCAAAGCCTGCCAGCAGGCTATAAAACTGAAATCGGAGAAAAGGGAGTCAACCTCTCGGAAGGACAAAAACAGCGGCTCTCGATTGCAAGGGCGCTGGTTAAAAATCCAGACATTCTGGTGCTGGATGAGCCCACCGCTGCCTTAGACAGCAGGACAGAAAAGTCGATCTTCCGCACGCTTCCCTCTCTCGTTCGGGATAAGACTCTGTTTGTAGCGGCACACCGACTCTCTACTATCAAGGACTCAGACTCCATTCTACTGCTGAACGAGAACCGCCTCATTGCCGTTGGCAAACACCAGTCGCTCCTGGAGACAAACGAATACTACCGCTCGCTGGTTGCCTTCCAGCAAATCTAGAATAAAAAGGGGACAGGCTACTTTTTTAATATAAAAAAAGCCAGCCCTGATTTTCTAATCACAGCTTGAGACTGTCACACTTCAAAGTCGTCCACAATGACGATTAATTTAAAAGAAAAAGAGTCAATTGCCTGTTTGAAAAAAGTAGCTTGCCCCTTTCTCCCCTTTGTTCCCTTTTTCCTTTGCTTTGTGAAAAAAGTAGCCTGTCCCCTTTTTCCTTCCGACTGTAAATTATCTTGCGATGCAGAAGATGGTGAGAATAAATCATCTTCTTAGGTGATAAAAAAAGAAGAAAAATCATTCAAAATATCATCTATAAAGGCTATTTACTAATATAAAGAACTTTATTAATTGTAATTAGACCAAAGAGTCTGTAATTGGACAATGAGTCAAGAGCCGATGATGCTCCGTTTAAATATTGAAATACAAGAGAATGGTTCTCTTTTGGGGGATTCGCTTACCATTTTTTTAAGGAGTAAAAGGTTAATATGCGAATAAACTGGCAAGAGCCAAAAGTTGTTGCTGTTATTATTGTCCTGGCAATCTTTCTCATCGGGATGCTCATGGGTAAAATTGTTACCGGATTTTCTTATAAGGTTCCCTTAGTATTAGCCTTAAGTGTTCTGATCTTTGTAATAACATTAGTAAATACAGATGCGGGACTGGCTGTATTGATCTTTTCAATGCTCCTTTCCCCAGAAATAGTGATAGGCGAGCTTCCGGGCAGAGAGATAGTCATCCGCCTTGACGACTTAATGCTGATTGTTATTACCTTAGCCTGGCTGGCAAAAACAGCCATAAATAAAGGATTAGCCTTATTCATAAAAACTCCTCTCAA
>CAYUXD010000282.1:0-3569 GCA_964448655.1 uncultured Eubacteriales bacterium | reverse complement strand
ATGTATGAATCTTTTTTATTATCTACCAAAAGAAAGATTTTCAGTATTCCCTTCCGTATGGGACCTTCCTTGCCCCGGCTGCATTTGCAGCACTTCTCTGGGGTGAAAGAATAATAAGCGCCTATTTGAGCCTGTTCAAGGATCTGGGTCCTTCTTAGCCCTAACATAAGGTGGGCTTGATAAATCAAGCCCCTACACAAGATAAATCAATTGGATATTCGTATTCAGGGGAAGGTTTTATCTGTTAAAATGTGGCGGGTATTACTTCTTGCCAGGATTTGACAGTGAAAGGAGTCCCATCAGCGCCATCAAGTGCCAGAGCAGCTAAAGCCAGATCATAATGAATTTTTGAGTTGGAATCACAGTCAAAAGATTTGGCCGAGATAGAGCCGTAAAAATCAGCATTGCTGTTTAAATGTATGTCAGCCTGAGGCACATAAACAGCACCCCATAATTGGGAATTGGAATTCCAGTCCATTTCTCCGTTAAAGCTTTCTGTGCCCAATATCAGGAGCTTGGTGGGATCTTGGGATAAATTATTGATTTGAGTGTTGCTGTTCTGGATAAAACTTCCTCCAAGATATATCGTGACCTTAACCCCGTCAGCAATTTCCAGCTGTGAATTGCTTAGCATGGAGAATTCACTAGTTATATAAAGAGTTACATCAGCCGTAATTGTCACCGCACAGTTGGAATCTAGCCTGAAAGAAGCATATTCTCCGCTTTGGTCAATTATAGCTGAGTCGTTACCCCCCAGAAAATAGTCGCCATTATAAGGAAGGCCTTCGGGAAGAGGAACTGAAGGCATGTCGTGCGGCTCGGATAAAGAATCCATGTCTCCAAATATTTCAGCGTTGCTCCGGATTATTATCACACTCTCCGGGTCGCTATCAGGCCCTGATAAAGCATTCCCATAGATTCTGGCGTTTGAGGCTAAATCAATACAGCCATAATGAGTGCCGTTGGTGCCCACATGTCCTTCAGAACCCATGTTCGAACCGCCATAAGCCCCGTCCCTTGAGTCATAACTATCAACATATGCGTTTGAATCGAAATCCAATTCTTCATCGCCAAAAATTCCTTTAATCCAGGGCTTATACTTCTCTTCTTCCAAGACTACTCTGGCGCATTTGCATAATACACTAGACTCAACCAAGGCCACTCTGCCTGAAGACGATACAACAGGATTATCTCCATCAAGATCTTCGACCCTTATTTCGATATCCCCGATCACATTCCCATCGGAAGTTTGAAAAGACGAAATGGTCATTGTCCGCAAGGAGCTATCTCCGGCCCACGTCGAGATATCTCCATAATTCAATTCCCAGATTGCTCTCTCCACTCCTGCTTCAGCCAGGGAGAGGGCAGCGCAGGATTTGTAAGACTTATTGGTGAGCTTATTCTCAAAAGAGAGCTGGTATAAAAAAGGAACAGCAAGAAGAAGCAAAACCGCCATGACTAGCATACCAACAACTAGAACAAAACCCTTTTCCTCATTTCTCTTTTTTGAATATTCTTTTCCTATCTCTTTCATTGTTAGTATGGGATTTATTTCCTGATCCTAGAACGTAGCGGGTATTACTTCTTGCCAGGATTTGATTTTGAAAGGAGTGCCATCACAGCCGTCAAGTTCCAGAGCAGCTAAAGCCCAATCATAATGAATTATTGAGTTGGAATCACAATCAAAAGATTTGGCCGAGATAGAGCCGTAAAAACCAGCATTGCTGTTGAAATGCACATCTGCTTTGGGCGCATAAACAGCACACCATAATTGGGAATTGGAATTCCACTCCATTTCTCCGTTAAAACTATCTGTGCCCAATATCAGGAGGCTGGTGGGATCTTCGGATAAATTATTGATTTGAGTGTTGCTGTCCTGGATAAAACTTCCTCCGAGATAGATTGTAACCTTAACTCCGTCAGCAATGTCCAGCTCTGAATTGCTTAGCATGGCGAATTCACCTGTTATAAAAAGCGTTACATCAGCCGCAATTGTCACCTTGGCGTTGGAATCTAGCCTGAAAGAAGCATATTCTCCGCTTTGGTCGATTGTATCCGAGTCGGTACCCCCCAGAAAATAGTCGCCATTATAAGGGAGGCCTTCAGGAAGCGGAACTGAAGGCATTGCATGCGGCTCGGATAGAGAATCCATTTCTCCAAATATTTCAGCATTGCCCCGGAGTATTATCACATCCTCCGGGGTGCTCTCAGGCCCTGAAACAGCATTGCCGTAGATTCTGGCGTTTGGGTCTAAATCAATATCGCCATAATCAGTACCGTTGGTGCCCACATCTCCTTCAGAACCCATGTTCGATCCGCCATAAGCCCCTTTCCTTGAGTCATAACTATCCACGTATGCATTTGACGAGAACTCCAATTCTTCATCGCCAAAAATTCCATTAGTCCAGGGTTTATACTTTTCTTCTTCTAAGACTACTCTGGCGCCCTTGTATAATACGCGAGACTCAACCAAGGCCACTCTGCCTGCAGACGATACAACAGGGTTATCTCCGTCAGGATCTTCGACCCTTATTTCGATATCCCCGATCACCTTTCCATCGGGAGTTTGAAAAGATGAAATGCCCATCGTCCGCAAGGAGCTATCTCCAACCCACGTCGAGATATCTCCATAATTCAACTCCCAGATTGCTCTTTCCACCCCAGCTTCAGCCAAAGAGAGGGCTGCGGAAGATTTGTAAGACTTATTGGTGAGCTTATTCTCAAAAGAGAGCTGGTATAAAAAAGGAACAGCAAGAAGAAGCAATACCGTCATGACAACCAGACCAACAATCAGGACAAAGCCTTTTTCCTCATTCTTGCTTTTATCAATCCTGCTTTTAAGATTCCTGTTTATAACACTTTTTCTTTTAGCACCATTGCTTCCTGTCTTATCCATTTTGCTCACCTTTTTTATTTTGATTTGTCTCTCATTTTTTGTGCCCGGAGAAAGAAAATTTTCTTTCCTCCTCTGCTGAAAAGATGATGATAAGTTCATAAGTTTTCCCTTAATCAGATTTGTTCCTCAGCTTCACTCCAGTACTAAGGGTCTCCTGGAAGGTGCGACCCACCTGACTCTGGGTCGTTACCAAGGTGATATCCACGCTGGATACTTGATCGAAACTTGATACAGCAGAAAGATCCACACCTCCAGAGCTTAACTGGAAAGAATTAACTCTTGTGGCTATAGTCCTGCTGCTGTCTGCCCTGTTGCTGACCCCATCATTGGCGTCAATAATTCTCTCCAACCTGTTAGGATATTCAGAATTTAAACGATAGACGATATAGTCAAACTGACTGTCAATATCGATTATAAGGCCATTCGAATCAATAGAGGAAACTTGAAGAATAAGACAGTCTGTAGAAGTTGTATAGACATCCCAGCTCGGCATAACCTGGATCGCTTCTTTCACATCTCGAGAGATAAAATTAAGCACATGCCTGTTATCCCGAAGTACATCAGACCTGGCGCTCCCGTTCAAAAAATATCGCTGTCCGGCAACATAGAGAGAAAGCATGGCCAGGATCATAGAAGAGACGATAGTAACGGTTACTAAAACCTCAACAAGGGT
>CAYUXD010000281.1:0-3574 GCA_964448655.1 uncultured Eubacteriales bacterium | reverse complement strand
TTCCAGTTGGGAAAGGTGGATTGCATGCTCAGCTTATAGCCAACTCTGAAAAGCAAGCGAAGGTCCTGAATTGCTCCTGAAAGATCCCAGTTCGGGTCAAACTCATCGGATGGTTTATGGTAATTTTCTGCTGTGTATTTTTCCTTTTTAGCCAGGGTCCACTCTTCCCCATGCTCAACACTGTCAATTCCAGTATTTGTATAAAGAGCAGGAATACCTTGTTTGGCGAAGCTAAAATGATCCGAGCGATAAAAAGAGCCTTTTTCTGGCGTCGGGTCCGGCCGCACCTTCCGTCCTTGCTCTGCGGCTGCCGCCTCAACGTAATTGTCCAGCTCCGAATTCCCGTAGCCAATGACCGTAATATCATTCATCTTTCCATAGATATTCACAGTATCGATGTTGATATCAGCTACGGTTTTGGTCGGGGAAAAGACAGGATGAGTGGCATAGTACTGCGAGCCGAGCAGTCCCTGCTCTTCGCAGGTAACAGCCATGAAAATAATCGAACGCGAAGGAGGTGATTTGAGCTTTTTGAAAGCTTCTGCCAGTTCGATTAAAGCTGCTGTTCCTGTTGCATTGTCAAGCGCTCCGTTGAAAATTTGATCTCCTTCAAGTGTCGGGTCAATACCAAAATGGTCCCAATGCGCCGTATAAATGATACATTCGTCGGCCCGGCCTGCACCAGGAAGAAAGGCTATCACGTTATTGGACTTCGATTGCCTGAGGCTGTTTTTTAGAGTGACCGATGCCTTCAAGCCAAGAGGAATGGCCTTGAATCCGCGCCTGGCTGCGGCAAGTTTGATGTCATCATAATTCAGGCCGGCGCTCGCAAAGAGCTTGCGTGCAGTTTCAACTGTTAGCCAACCCTCCACAGCGCAGCGGGATAAGTTTTTGTCCTGGCTGCGCAAGTGAAACTGTGGCCCGGTCCAGCCGTTCCTGACGACTTCCCATGGGTAAGCTGCCGGTTCTGTTTCGTGAATGATCAATGCACCTTCAGCTCCCTGCCGGGCAGCTTCCTCGAACTTATAGGTCCAGCGTCCGTAGTAGGTCATCGCTCGCCCTTTGAAAAGCTCCGCATCTTCTGTTGCAAATCCGGGATCATTGACCAGCATCACAACGGTTTTTCCACGCACATCAAGGCCTTCGTAATCATTCCAGTTGTATTCTGGGGCGATTATGCCGTAGCCAACAAAGACCATTTCTGAGTCATTCAGTGCAACTTTCTCCACCTCTCGAAGTGTCACTCCCACAAATTCATCGCCATAGGCAAAAAACATTGATTTTTTATCGCTTTTTATTTCAAGTTTTGTCACAGGACCTGCAGTGATTTCCACCAGGGGAACCTCCTGGAAGAAACTCTTGCCATTTCCAGGCTCTACACCGACTTTTTGAAATTCTTCTTTTAAGAAGCTGATGGTCTTTTCTTCGCCTTTTGAAGCAGGCCCTCTCCCTTCAAATTCATCCGAAGAGAGGATTTCCACATCCTTTGATAACTCCTCGGCTGTAATGCTTTCCAAGGCGGGTTTTAATTTTTGATCTTCTTTAGCACATCCGAAAAAGAATAAAGCCAATAACAGCAAGGAGATTACAGATAAAAAGCATTTCTTATTCATTGATTTACCTCCATAAAATTTTCATTTTAGAATAATTTTTTACTGTAGGGGTCTGATTCATCAAACCCACCAAATTTATATTGTAGGATTTAATTCATAAAACCTTTCTTATTTATATTGTAGGGGCTTGATTTATCAAGCCCACCTTATTTATTTAAAATGGTCAAAAATAGGGGTTTTATAAATCAAACCACTACACCACCTGAATCAAATTCTTGCATATGAACCAAGCCCACATAGAGATTGTTTCTATTGTGGTGAAACATTAACTTTACACTTGCTTATAATATCTAGTTTTTATACTATTTTTAATTCAAAAATCAAATGAATTGTAAAACCTCTTCTCACCTTAAGATCTTAAATCAAAATTACCTAAGGAGGTACTTATTATGAAACGTTTCTTATTGTTTACTGCAATTTTACTGTATCTGTCGGCCGCAATGGCTATTGGTCAACCGGCCGAGAGCAAAGTGCCGGATGCTCTCATGTTGCGTTTTCCGGATGTGAGTGCAGATCAGGTTGTATTTGTTTATGCCGGCGATCTCTGGATTGTGCCCAAAGAAGGCGGACTTGCGCGCAGGCTAAGTTCTCCGAAGGGCCAGGAAATCTTTCCCAAGTTTTCGCCTGACGGGCAGACGATTGCTTTCAGCGGCAATTATGATGGCAACACAGACGTTTATGTCATGCCTGCAGTAGGCGGCAGTCCGTTGAGGCTGACACACCATCCCGGGTCAGATTTAGTGGTGGAGTGGTATCCTGATGGCAAAAATATTCTCTATCGCTCGCAGATGAAGAGCCCCTCCCGCCGGTTTAATCGCTTCTTTAAGCAACCGGTTGAAGGCGGGATGCCGGAGACGCTTCCTCTTCCTTATGGGGAGCTGGCCAGTTTCAGTCCTGATGGTAACCGCATGGCTTTCCAATATATTTCTCGTGAGTTTCGGAATTGGAAGCGTTATCGTGGGGGCCTGGCCAGCGATTTGTGGCTTTATGACCTGGTCAAAAATACTTCTGAGAAAATCACTGTTTTTGAAGGCACCGATGCTTTACCTATGTGGCACGAAGACACTATATATTTTCTTTCTGATCGGGATGCGCTCAAAAAGCTCAATATCTGGGCTTATAGTCTTGAGACGAAAAAAATGCGGCAGATCACCAAGTTCACCGAATACGATGTAAAATGGCCCAGCATCGGACCGGATTCAATCATCTTTGAAAACGGAGGTAAGCTTTATTTGCTTGACCTGAAGAGCGAAACTTCCCGACCGCTTTCCATAAAAGTTCCGGCCGATCTTCCTGAAATAAGGGCTCAACTCAAGGACTGCTCGAGGAATATCGAGAGCTGGTCTATTTCGCCCAGCGGCCAGCGGGCGTTGTTCGGAGCTCGAGGGGAGATTTTTACAGTGCCGGCCAAGCACGGCAGTGTGCGCAATTTAACAAATACTTCAGGAGTGGCGGAGCGCTACCCAGCTTGGTCGCCTGATAAAAAGCACGTTGCTTATTTCTCGGATCGCAGCGGAGAGTACGAATTGTACCTGCGTAGCAGCGAGGGCAAGGGAAATGAACGTCGAATCACCAAAGGAGGCAGCGTCTATCGCTACAGACCGGTCTGGTCACCGGACAGCAAGAAAATCGCCTTTCTCGACAAGACCAGCAGTATTTTTGTTCTTGATGTGGCTGATGGAGAGCCAAAGTTTGTGGATAAGGATGAGGTGGCATATATTTTAGATTATACATGGTCAGCAGACAGCCGGTGGCTCGCTTATACTAAAAAAATGGAAAACGGTCAGGGTGCGCTTATGATCTATGATGCTTCCGGGCATAAGATTCATAAGGTGACAAGTGGCTATTACGCTGATTTTGATCCTGTGTTTGATCCGGACGGCAAGTATCTTTTCTTCTACTCTAACCGCACTTTTAGCCCTGTCTACGGTGATATGGACGATACCTGGGTTTACCACAAC
>CAYUXD010000280.1:0-3586 GCA_964448655.1 uncultured Eubacteriales bacterium | reverse complement strand
TCCCCATGCCGGTTTGACCATTTTTTCATCATACTGAATGGGAACAGTATTCACTTTGCCTCCATCAGCAGGAACAACGGCTAACGAATATCTTTCCCAATCACCACTCCCCTCATCTATATTATTTGTGTGAAATATGCTTTTCCCATCGGGAGACCACCTGGGTTGTGCCGGGTACCCTCCATGTGAAACCAGCGCTGCCTTACCACCTGTTGACGGCAGTGTGTAAAGGCCAAATTCCGTATGACTGCGAAATACCGCTCCGATTTTATTATCAGGCGTCCATCCTGCTAAAGACATGATTCCTCCAGTTCCTTCAGGAACATCAATATTAACTAACTCCCCGGAGGCCACTCCATCCTCTCCAACAGGGATTATACAAATTTGCTCACTGTCCAGGTCCAGAAAAGCAATCATGTCACCATTAGGTGACCAGGTAGGACTTGACGCATTCCGGGCATTGGCAACCAGCTTTGGAGTCCCGTTGGAAGCGGGTATCACCCATAGACCACCTCCCGCTCTACCCAAATTTTTGGTGTCTACATACGCGATCATCTTTCCATCAGGAGAAAAGACCGGTTCTCTGGCTTGGGCATCAACCAATTGCTTCGGCAAACCCCCATCTACGGAGATTGTATGGATATGACACTCATTACTGTCAACCGATGAAAAAGCCAGCACCTTTCCGTCCGGAGACAAACTCATTTTATAATTTACGATACGATCATGCCGGAAATTTTCATATACTTTCTTTGGCTTTCCACCTTCGGCCGAAACAATATACATACCCTGATTTCCCTCTTTCTCTTTCCATTTTTCACCTTTTGTCCATTCATTGAATACGATCCATTTACCATCACCAGACCAGGCAAGCCCGGACCAATCAACTGCCACATCGTCGGTATTCAGTATAACTGGAGCCCCGGGGAATTCAGACCCAAGTTTTCCCGATAGGGGCATAATCCAGAGCTTTTTGTCAGATGGAGAAGCGAAGGCAATTTTTTCGCCATCCGGAGATAACTGCATCACCCAAGAAAGCTTTGTTGGAATCTGAAGTTTTCGGAAAGTAGGTTTATGAGGCACTTTTTCTATTGCCTCAGTCAGCCTGGCAAGTCTTTCTTTTGCCAGAGCCACTACTTGCTTCTGCCCGGGATATTCCTCGATGAGGCGTTGGTAGGCTTTCTGCGCCTCTTGTTTGCCCAGCTTTTCATAGCACAGTCCGATATGATACAGCGCTTTGGAGGCAGTGGCCTCATTCCCTGAAAAATCCTTCAGAATCCTTTCATAAATCTCCACAGCTTTTTCAAGCTCCCCTTCAACTTCCTCTTTGTATAAGCCGGATTGGTAGAGCTGTTCTGCGCTTTGCTGGACGTATGCTGCTGATGCCAAAACTAATGCTAAAGCAAAAACACCGAACATAAAAAAATGTGATCTCATGATCAATCCTCCTTTTTACATATTTTATTTCTCAGGAGGAAAAATACCACAAGAAATATTCGAATGGATGAAGCTTGTGTAACGATTGTGTGAAGATTCGGTGAAGATTGAAGATATAATCATGGTTCGGCCAACCGCCTTCAAAACACAAACAAGAGGCTATCGAAGCTCATATAGAAGCATTAAAAGAAAAGGATCGAGAGATACCAGAAGAAGGGGAATTTGTAATCGGAAAAATAAAAATTGCTTTAGCCAGTTAACTCAAAAGAAATAAGGGAATCGTCTCCCTTGAGTCATTTCACCTTTAGCCCCAGTAAAGGAGGAGCAGAACTTGCAAGAATCAAAGACAATAAAGAAAGAGTCATGATTAAGATTGCATATTTTTTCATTTCTGCCCTCCTTTACCTTCCTTCTTATCTTTAGGCAAGAAATTCTCCATCACCCAGATCTCTGGGGGCATCGTCTGCCCAGATAAAGAGGCAAAAGTAATCCGTTCGCCATCAGGGTGAACACTCAGTTGTATGAAGTGACGCATCGTCAAACCCAGATTCTCTGCTTTACCTCCTTTAGCCGGAACTCTCCACAGCTCCCTTTCTCCTCCTTCAGGATCGGATTTTCTTTTGGAGAAATATATATAACGACCGTCAGGGGACCAATCGATATCAATGATGTTGTTCCCCTTGAATCCAAATCTGTGCAATTCGACAGGTTCCCCTCCCTTAATCGACATTACCTTCAGCACTCTCAAATTTTCCTCTTCCCGCAGAAGTAAGGCCAGTTGCTGACCGTCAGGGGAGAGAGCTATGGTGTTTCTATCATAAGGAGGATTTCGAAGGAGCTCTTCTTCTTTTCCAGTTTCAAGATCTCGTACAGCAAGCGGATAATATTTGTCAGACATGTAATTATGGATATAGAACAATAACTTTCCATCGTGGGACATTACAGGCGACCAGAGTGCGCCGTAAGATTCTTTTTCCTTTTTCGGAATAAGTAGAGTGGCTTCGCCAGTTTGAGCGTCTATCTTGTAAATACCTGAACCGGACTGAAAATCTTCAGCAAGCAGCAGGATGGAACGGCTATCAGGGCACCAATGAGGTTTCCAAAAGTGAAAAAATTTTTCTTTCAAATCGAATTCAAGGACTCTTCCTGATTCCGCAGAATAGAGACAGAGAATTGATGGATGGTTCCCTGGTACACTGAGAGAGATGTAGACAAGGTTTTTTCCGTCAGGTGACCAATCTGGATAGATGTTATGTCCTTCGTAGGGAAGAGGATCCTTTTTCGGCTGTTCAATGATACTGCCAGTTTCTGGATCAAGTTTAGCGGAGTAAATATCCCACGTTGCTCCCGCAGTGCTGTAGTAAAAGGAACCATCCTGGCTGAATCCTAGGGGCACGACTATCCCTATATCCCGCCTTACAAGCTGAGGATCTCCTTGAGGTTTTCCTTCCAAGACTTGAATGATCCAGGCATCCCTGGTTCCTGTGCGGTCACTTGAGAAAAGAATCCATTTTCCATCAGGAGACCAACCAAGCAGATAATCATCAGCCGGATGGACGATGAGCGGAATTTCTTTCCTCCCATCTGATGAGATAAGGGAAATATCTCTCTTCCTAAATTCTTCCTTCTGTGGAAAGTCATAGACAATATAGCGGCCGTCAAGGGAAAATTGTGCCTTCATCGAAATGGGATCCACTACATCAAAGGTTTTAAGGATTTGGATAGGGCTGTCTTTAATTGAAATTAAACCTAGCTGCCAACGTTTCGCCTCATTCAAGAAAAAGGCCAGAATGTTCTTGCCGTCAGGAGACCAATCTGCCAGCTCAACCCATCCCTTATAATAATCAACTTGGCGGAGAAGGCGAGGTTCTGAACCGTCAAGTCCTATGATATGCGCTTCAGCTTGATCTCTAGCATTATCCCACCAGATATAAGCCAATTGCTTTCCATCGGGCGACCACACAGAAGTCTCAGCAAAAGCATCCGATTTTTCCCAGTCATTATGGGTGAGATGGCGATTCTTCCCAGTGGCCATCTCTCTTATAGCCAGGTTGCCGGTTTCCCCGTCTACAAAAGAAAGATATTTGCCATCAAAAGAAATCTCACCGCTTCCATCGACTCCTTTGCCTGTCCAGACTTGCCTTACTTG
>CAYUXD010000279.1:0-3589 GCA_964448655.1 uncultured Eubacteriales bacterium | reverse complement strand
TATGTTATAAATATGATATATTATTGAATCTGGAGTTAAAAGGAATAAAGATGAATGAACTGAAAGAAAAAGCAAGAGCGCTTATTGATGAATTCAAGGGAAAAAACTATATCTACGGAATGGACCGCCTGGAGAGAGTCGGCGAGTTCTCAGCACCTCTTGGAAAAAAAGTTCTTTTAATCACCAATCTGCAAAGGCGCGATCCCGACAGCTACCAGAATATTTTCGAATCCCTGGTCGATTCTGGATTGGAAATTGCGGGGACCTTTCCGTCTGCTCTGCCAAACTCTCCGAAAGAAGATGTTTCGAGGATACAAGAGGAAATTCTACGAGAGAAACCTGACTTTGTGCTTGCCGCCTCAGGTGGCTCTGGAATCGATGCTACTAAAGCAGCTGTTGTCCTGGCAATATTAGGCGGCGACACTGAAGATTACTTCGGTATAGGGAAAGTGACTGAAAAATTAACAACAGAAGGAAAGAAACTCCTTCCCTTGGTTGCCGTCCAGACTGCCTCAGGCTCTTCAGCCCACCTGACAAAATACTCCAACATAACTGATCTCAAGACAAACCAGAAAAAGATTATCGTTGATGAAGCTATTATCCCTCCAAAGGCTCTTTTTGATTATAGTCTTACAAAATCCATGTCAACCTCATTCACCTCCGATGGCGCTTTTGATGGTCTGGCTCACTGCCTCGAAGTTTACTACGGCGCAGGGCCTGAATCATTCGAGAAAGCCCAGGAAATAGCGCTGACAGGGATTGAGCTTATCGTCTCTTATATAGAAAAGGCGGCGGCCGAACCTTTTGATTTAGAAGCCAGGGAAGCCCTGGGCTTAGGAACCGACCTCGGAGGATATGCTATCATGGTCGGCGGAACGAACGGCGCTCACCTCACAAGTTTCTCATTGGTGGATATTCTCAGTCATGGGCGAGCCTGCGCTTTGCTTAATCCTTATTATACGGTCTTTTTTGCCTCCTCCATCCAGAAACAGCTCAAAAAGCTCGCTCATCTCTTGGCAAAGTACGGCTTGATCGATGAATCTTCACTAACCCTTGATGGAAAAGAATTGGGCCTGGCAGTGGCCAAAGCCCTCATTGCTTTGAGCAAGCGCGTTGGCTATCCGACTACTCTTGGCGAAATCGAAGGAATGAGCAGGGCTCACATAGAAAGAGCTCTCCAAGGAGCCAAGAATCCACAGCTTGAGACGAAACTCAAAAATATGCCTGTTCCCTTGACTGCTGACATGGTGGACGAATACATGAAGCCTATCCTGGAAGCTGCGCTGAATGGAGATTTCAGTCTCATAAAAACACTTTAAACAAAACGAAGAAAAATGAAAGAAGTCATCCTGAATTTGGGCCATAGTAGTTTTCCGGTAAGAGTTCCTGACCACACTGATGTCATCCCCATGGGAAAAGCTCTGCCTCTCTCTAACCCTGAGGAAAAAATCCGTAATGCTCTCGCAAATCCTCTAAACAGCCCCCATCTCAGAACATTGGTGAGTCAAAAACTCAAAGCTAATCCTAAAGCAAAAGCGGTTGTGGTTATTTCCGATAACACCCGCCCGGTTCCGTATAAGGGAGAATCAGGCATCCTTTTTCCTCTCGTTGACGAAATGATAAAAGCCGGAATTCCTCCTTCCCAGATTCGACTTCTTGTGGCAACAGGAACCCACCGGCCGATGAACGAGAAAGAGCTCAGGGAAATACTTGATTCCCGGATCTTTACGCTTGGACTTCAAATAATCAATCATGATAGCAGGAATTCCAGTGATATGGTCTCCGTAGGGAAGACAGAACTTGGCGGTGAAATTCTTCTTAATCGTTACTATGTGGAAAGCGATTTGAAAATTCTCACCGGTCTTGTCGAAAGCCACTTCATGGCCGGAGTTTCGGGAGGGAGAAAATCCATCTGCCCTGGTCTTCTTTCAGAATCATCAATCTATGTCCTTCACAGCGGGCCTGTTCTCGCTTCCCCAAAAGCAGCGGATTTAACCCTCGAAGGAAATCCTGTTCATGAAGAAGCACTCAGAGTGGCAAGAATGGCTGGCTGCGATATGATAGTCAACGCCACCCTCGACTCAAACTACAGATTAACAGGAATCTTTGTGGGCCATATGGAGTCCGCCCATATAGCAGCGGTTCGGAAACTCCGGACCTGGGCTGAAATCCCTGTCAAGAAAGAATACGACCTGGTGCTAAGTCATACAGGCTTTGTAGGGGTCAATCACTACCAGGCAGCCAAAGGAGCCCTGACATGCATTCCGCTGCTAAAGAAGAACGGGATCTGTGTTCTAGCTGCGCAACACACAGATCCTGATCCCATAGGAGGAGCCAACTACAAAAGAATGATCAGGCGTCTTGGAGAATTGGGTGAAAAAAAATTCATGGAGATGATCCTTGATCCATCCTGGATTTTTGTCCCTGAGCAATGGGAAGCCCAGATGTGGGCCCGGCTTTTCAAAAAAATTCCTCCTGAGGACCTCATCTACTGCTCTCTTGAAATTCCTGAAGAATCTTTTTCCTGGCTTCCGGGAACAGATGCCAGAACATTAGCCCCGAAGGCGAAAACTCTCAAGGAACTGGTGGAAATGTCCTTTGCCTGGGCAGTAGAGAAGCTCCGCCTCCGCTTGGGCAGAAAGCCTCAAATCGCCTTCCTGCCCGATGGCCCTTACGGCATTCCTGTAGCAGGTAACAAGAAGTAACTGCAGTTTGAAGTAAATAAAACCGAAAAATGGAAAAAGCGAAGGGACGACAAAAAAAGTAATTTGCAGGAGCTATGATAAACGGACGAGTATAGGATTTGATCTGGCAAGTCCAGCCTCTGCCCAACCGTGCTTCCTTTCTTTGTATCTTTCAACTGACAAAATAAACCCAAATTCATCGTCATTTCTTATTAAAGCGGAAACCATACACACAGAGAAACATCCACAAACAATATATACTTGACAACTAGTCAAGTATATAATATTATCATCATGTATGAAAAGATTTTACGAAACTATAGAAAATGAAAAATTCGATACCAAGGTTCTATCTGACCTAGAATATAAATTCCTAAAAAAAAATATGAAATATTATTCTGAAAAGCCTGATTGGAATGTTTTCTCTAATTATTGGCTTAAAGAAGGACAAAAAATCTGGGGTAGCACACCAAAACGAGAAGTAGTAGATCTCCCTATTTTTCGGATATGTCAGGATCTTGAGGTGAGGTTAGGAATTGAACAGGGCAAAACTCGCTTGCCCGATTATAGAGATGAACTTGTTGCTTTAATTGATAAAGAATTTGAATCTCACTACAAATTCTGCAACAAGGCAGGCATTGCGCAAGATACTCTTTCAAGAATTTTAAATAAACGTCGAGAACCTTCTTTGCGTCTACTGCAAATTATACTCGATGCTTTAGGATACAAGATTTCATTTCAGAAAAAACAGCTACGTTGAGAACTGCAAGACATTAAGGGAGCTCCTTCAAAATAGGCAGAATGGCGAATAGAGGGATTTGATGAATCAAATCCCTCCATTTAGAAAAAAGTGCGGGCTTGATAAATCAAGCCCCTACAGAAGAAAAGCCAAACCCGTCCAGTTT
>CAYUXD010000278.1:0-3599 GCA_964448655.1 uncultured Eubacteriales bacterium | reverse complement strand
AGTCGAAGATTTGGAAGGATAAGAGTCATCATAAACGTCAAATCCCTGAGTCAAACCAAAGCGAGAATCAAGAGGAAAAGCACCTACAAAAGCTCCAGTGGAATACGCTTCGCTTTTTAAGTATTCGGCTAAAGTAAGAAAATCTTGAGCAACGATGAAATTTGAATTGTCATGAACTCCATGATAAAGAGGAGTGGTTCCTAATAAGATATTGGTATGAGAAGGAAGAGTCATTGGATTATGAGCAAAAGCTCTTTTAAAGAGTGCGCCCTTCGAAGCTAACGTTTCTATATGAGGAGTCTGTAAATATTTCCTGCTGTAGCAACTTAGCCTGTCCGGTCTTATAGTATCAATAGTTATAAGGAGCACATTCGAGCTCGCTTGTTTTTCTTTTGAAACCGGGGTTGAATAATCTGCAGAAATTATTCCTATCAGTATAAAGAGTAAGAAGAGAATAATTTTTTTCAGTCTTATCTTCATTCAGTTTTTCTTTAAATACTCAAGAAATTGTTTAGCAATATTTACCTTTTCGCGTTCGGGTGCTAATTCCAGAAATTTTTTCAAACTCTTTAAAGAATAAAGAGTCTTAATATTAGAAGAGAATAAATTTCAGTTTTTTGCTGACAGTTTTTTTAGCTATTTCATCGGTCACTTTCACTGTCAGCTGATATTCACCCGATTCTGGAAGAGCAGATAGTGGGATTTGGTGGCCTTCCAGTATGGCTCCCTCTTCGCCTACTTTTCTTTGTCTTTTTTGAGGATTAAGCTTGAATTTCTTTTCTCCCGATTGAAGCTCCAGTTCAATCGTGAGGGAACAGTTTTGATTTTCATCTACCGCGGGATTATAAATATAATAAAATATATTCAGAGATTCTTCTTTGGTGTACTCCTGGCCATAGAGCGGCAGAAGAGAATAGCGGCCCAGAGAGAAAACATCAAATTCTTCTTTCTTGGCCTCTGCTGTCACTTCCTGAACGTGGGAAGAAGCAAGCAAAGATGAGATAGTAAACTCTTGAGTCCAGAAATCGGGAACTTCTATGTTATCTACCTCTATTGAATATGTTTTTTTATCGGGGGAGTAGAAACCGAGAAATAGTTTGTATTCTCCTGGCATGAGAGGAAGACCGACCTGGGAGATAAAATAGTCTTTCTCCTTAATCGGGGTTTTTTCCTCGCTGAAATCATAAAAAAAGGATTCTGATTCGACCCTGCCGAAAAAACTCAATTTTTTTTCAATTATCTCTTTCTTCTCTGCTGGGTCAATTTTCAGAAGAATAGTCAAAAAGCTGCTTTTATTTTCAGCCTTGGTGAATATTGTCTTTTTTTCAAAAGGAATCTGAACGATATCCTCTTGTGTGGATTTTAGCTTTTGAATGAGCTTTCCTTCGAATGATTCAGGGGAGAATGTTATGATTTTTCTCGTCTTAGGCAGTTCTTTTAAATTTGGGAAGAACAGAATTTTTTCTGGGTAAGAAAAAAATGCCTGCATCGCTCTGCTTTCGGTCTTCTCACGGTCAAGGACATACCCGACTCCATCATGAGAGAAGATAAAGTTGAAAGCATCTCTAGGAATATTCATCCACGGTTGAGTTGGGTAAATCCACATTTCGGGAGGGAAATCTCTTTCAGTGTGCTGAGAAGGTGAGATGTCTCGAGGAGGAGTCTGATCAGTGCCAGAAGCAGACGCACCGGGGTGAAAGACTTTAGGCTTCCCAAAATAAAGATACGCTTTCCCCATGTCAGTTTCAGCTCCCTCTTTGTAACCATAAATATAAGCTTTTTTTACATGGCTCAGGCGTTTGTAATATTCTTCTTTAAGCTCGTTTTTTTCTGTTTGAGGGGTGGGATCTCTTTTTGCCCAGAAAAGCTTGATAAAAAACTCCTTTTCTTTTTCTTCTTTTAATTTTTTAAATTCGGCTTTTTCAGCGTCAGTTATGATAGGATTCACTTCATCCATCCATTTCTCGTATTCATCTTTCTTTTTAGCTGATAAATTTAGAAAGACTAAAAATACCAGGGCAAAGATGAATATGAAATTCTTCTTGTTCATTATTATTCCTTCCTATTTTTTTAAATAATCAAGCAATTGTTTGGCTATGTCTGCTTTTTCATGTTCTGGAGCCAATTCCAGGAATTTTTCTAAACTTATCACTGCCTCTTCAGTTTTGTTTTGACCGATATAAATTGTCCCAATCTGGTAATAAGCTTCAACGTAGTCTTCCTTAATCTCCACTGCTTTCAGAAAGGCCTTCAGAGCCTCAACAGATTCTCCCAGGTTCATCAAACACACACCAAGATTATAGAAAACATCCGGCTCATCCGGGCTTAGCTCTATTGCTCTCTGGTAATATACTTTTGCCTCTTCGTAATTTCCGCTTTTGCCTAAAACCTCTCCTAATTCTTTATTGCTGCTGAAGCTCTCTGGGTTGAGTTCTACAGCTTTCCGAAAGGCCGCCAAAGCTTCTTCCTTCTTGTCCAGCTTTTTATAAGCCTGGCCCAGGTTGAAAAAGTAACCCCACTGAGTTGAGCTGAGTTTTGTTGCACCCTCATACGCTGAAGCAGCCTCCTCATATTTGCTTTGTTCATAAAGCTTGTATCCTTTCAGAAATAATCTGTCCGCCTCGGACAGGCTTCGCTCTATTGCCTCCTCAGCTTTCTCCATTTTGATTGCCACTTTGGTTGACTCTGCGATGTTCACCTTTATTTCCTGTGAAACAGGGAGATATCCTGATTTTTTAAGGCTCACCTGATAACGTCCTGGCCAGAGTCCGATTTGAACAAATTTGCCTTCTTTATCTGTTTTAATGTTAATATGGCCGGTTGAGGCTTTTAGCGAAGTAATTGTGATTGTAACTTTCTCCAGAGGGTTACCTTTACTGTCAGTTACGGTTCCTTCAATCTTCCCTTGAACTGAAGGCCAGAGACTTGACAGAAGCAAACCAATTAAGCAGGACAAAATTATCGATTTTTTTATCACCGTTTCCTCCCTAATTGTCTCATATCTCTCTTTTTATATTTAGCTTTTTTATCAATTATTAAGGTATGAAAAATTTGGCTGGTTTTTCAGACGGTTTTTTGTTTTCTCTTCAAGCTCCTTGATTTTTGCCTGATCGGGATTAAGCTCTAGAGATTTTTGAAGGAGGGGGAGCGCTTTCTCAGGCTGGTTTAAGTTTAAATAGCATTCAGCAGCCAGGTTTAAGACCTTGATCTCTACTGCCTGTTCCATAAGCTTTTCTAAATAGATAAGAGCTGTGGACCAGTCTTCGAGACCTGCATAGTTTATAGCAATGATTTTAGCTGCTTCTCTGTCCTGAGTAGCATGATAGACGGGGAAGACAACAGCAAGAGAATCTTTAAACTGCTTTAGAGCATAAAGAGATTTTGCTAACAAAAGCCTGGTTTTGGGTTCATCCCTCATTTTGAGGGCCTGCGCGAGTAAGTTACAGGCACGCTCGTACTTTCTGGTCATAAAATACTGGGAAGCTAACGTATAAAGCTGTTCTGAGCTAGGAAAAGGATTGTGCATTTTAGAATAAATCCAGGGGATAACAGGATAAGACTGGGAAAGGAGAATGAAATTTTCTCTTTCAGTCAGTAAC
>CAYUXD010000277.1:1325-3612 GCA_964448655.1 uncultured Eubacteriales bacterium | reverse complement strand
TAAATAGCCTGAGGTGGTGGTTTTTATGGTGAATTTTTATCACTCTTTGAAGCTAATAGTCTGAAGCTAATGGAAGGATTAAACCCTCATAATTTAAGGATTTTTTTGGCTATCTTTGTGTTTCTTTCGTTTCTATCTTTTTCAACATTCCTTGAGCGTATGCATTCGTGGGATCAAGTTCCAAGCTTTTCTTAAGCCATTTTTTCGCTTGGGAATAATCTTTTTTTCTGTAGTAAAAATAACCCACCTTGTTGCACCCATAGCTTTTATTTTCCGAGACATCCACATATTTTTTCATATATTCTGCAGCTTTATCATAATGGGAAAGAATATTTTTAGATTCTGCTAAACGCCAATAAGTAATCGCCGCATAATGATAACCCCTAGGATCATAAGGCGCTAATTCTATAGACTTTTTAAAGTACTCTAAGGCAACATTTTCTGATACAAAACTATCGCGATTTATCAACCCTAAATACCAATAGGCACGAGGATCCTTAGGATTTATCTCAATTGCCTTTTTTAAAAGAGGAATCGATTTTTTTGTGATTAATAAATCACAGAATATCTCAGCCAAAGAAATAAGCGTTCCGTAATCATCCGGATTCTGTTGCAGCTTTGCTTGAAATTGATTGATGTAATAATCGTAGTTGTTTTCTATTTCTGAAAATCTCCTGTAATCATCATAGTAGTTATAATCCCAGACATATTGAGAGTATTGATTGTTTTGGAAGGCAAACATATAAGGATGATTAGTTCCTCCAACCGTCCATTCGTTTCTAAATGTGTTTCTAATCCATTTTGCTGTACTTATAATATCGAACTGCCAGCCTTCAGAAGTTTTTTTGAGAAAAAGTGGCCCGACTCTTCTATTTTGAAGATATAAAACGACTGCACGATCTCCCTTTTGTTTAATTTCATGGGGTGCAGAATATAATCGATATGTATTTTCGGACAGAGCTTTACTCGTGCTGGCTTGATATTTTTTCCAAATTTTTGATTCTTCGGTGTAAATATCTAAATTTGGATCGTTGATATTTTTCTTAAGTGTTTCTAGGAGTAATGTTAACGTTGCTTCAGGGGTGAGCTGGTCAGAAAAGCGGGCTCTTTCCTCTTCTGACAGCTCTTCTCTTTGCGCAATTTCTCCTATGGTTACCTTTTTTTTAATTCCTCCTCCTCCTGATAAGTACTTTTCCCCTAAATTTATCTTTTTTCTTATTTTATCATCAGTTAGGTTCCCTTCAGCTCTTCCAATAAATTCTTCTATGGTCGCTGATAACCCCTCATCTATCTGATTATTTTCAAAGTAACGTTTAAGCTGCTTTCTCTCGATGTATCCGCAGAATAAATCAGTAAACACACCTTCAGCTCCATATCCTACTTCAACTTTTATGAGTTTTTCCTTGTTGGACAAAAGCAGAAGAATTCCTTGCTCGCTGCTGTTCTTTCCTATATTCCATTTCGTGAACATCTCTGAGGCTATATGGGTAATTTTTCTATTTTCCAAAGAAGGGATGGTAACAATGAGCATTTCAACTCCATACCGTTCCTTAAAAAATCCCATATGTTCTTCTTTATTCTCCAAGGAATGTTTTAAAAGATAGGCATAATCAAAAACATATTTTTTTTCGGAGGGACGGGATTCAAGAATTTTTTCTAAATTAAATGTATCTTCTTTCTTAGATAATCCGCACCCTGGATGCAACAATAGCGCAGTCACCATAAATAACAAAAGGAGTCTTATTCTCATATTAAAATTTCACCTTTACGGGCTTCTTGGCTTCTTTGGATGCTTCAAAGTAGTCTTTTTGCTCAAAGCCAAACATCGAAGCAACGATAGTTCTAGGGAATGTCGCAATCTTTGTATTGTAATACCTTACTCCAGAATTATATCTTTGTCTGGTTATAGAAATCCTATTCTCTGTTCCTTCAAGCTGATCCTGCAAGGCTAAAAAGTTTGAGCTTGCTTTTAAATCAGGATAATTTTCTATCAAGGCAAAGAGACTTTTTAGCGTGCGCGTTAATTCTGATTGAGATGCTGTTAGTGCGGCTAGATCTTCTTTTCCTAAAGATTGTTTCTTGCCAATTTTTTCCAATATCCCTTGCGCATTGCTTCTTGCATTAGTAATAGCAAGAAGTGTTTCTTTTTCGTACTGGGCATATCCTTTTACAGTTTCTACTAAATTAGGTATCAAATCGAGCCTTCTCTGACAAACCACTTCAACCTGAGATTTCGCTTCTTCTACCGCCTTTTCGATCTCAATCTTCTTACCCTGGCCCAGAGTCA
>CAYUXD010000277.1:0-1315 GCA_964448655.1 uncultured Eubacteriales bacterium | reverse complement strand
CCTTTTCTGCTTTAACGATTCCGTTGTAATTTAATATGATAACAATACCTCCAAAAACAATAATAAAAATGAAGACAAATATCAGGTATAAAAAGATCTTTTTTTTCATGGGGTACCTCCTTGTTTTAATAATGCAGATTTTCCAAACAAATTGCATTCTTCAGAAAAAATTTTAGGTGAGATTTCTGCATGAGTATAAAGTTCAGGTTTACGGTTATTATTCGATTCTTAAAAGAAAAAAGTTTGAAACCAGTAAAATAGCGACGAAAGTAAAAATAAATAACAGAGAACATTTTTTCCATTAATAAAATTAACTTTTTACTCTGACATCAACCATTCTTCCTTTTGTTGGATTTCATTCTATCTCTTATAGAATTTTTAAAAAAATTTCACTTCTTTTTTATATGCTGATCTTTTAACATTTTTTCCGATCGGTCAATAGCCTTTTTGGATGAATCAGGGGGTGATTTTAAGCAAGTTAAGAACGGATAGACTCAACAGATGAAATAAACAGAGTAGATGGCCGTCGGAGTCTCAGAGTGACTGAATGCATGTCTAACCTAATTTTGACAAAATATATGAATTTCCTTTTTGAGTTGCAATAATTTGCTCCATTTATTGCTTCATTCACCCATGCTGATATTTCTTATTATTCATACCACACGAGAAAATGCAGGTCAATTTCCGAAATTGCAAAGGAAAAAAATTAAATTTTTAAAACTCTTTTGACAAATACAATTTTTCTGTGCTAGAAGAAAGGGGAAGCTGCCGATAAAATTTATTATTGGAGGGGAAGCCGCTTATTTTCGCGGCACATAGAAATTTTTTTCTATAAAAGGAGGATATCGTGTTAGAAATTCTTTTCCTCATTTTTTTATCGAAGAAAATAGGGAAAATCGTGGAAGCAAAAGGCCGTAAGCCTGGAGGATATAAAGCAATGCTTGTGGCCTTCTGGTTTGGCGGGGAAATAATAGGATTACTCATCGGCGGGGCTATGGTCGGAGAATCTATTACCATGTACTTAATTGCTTTAATCGGTGCTGGTGTGGGCGCTGCTGTGTTATTCGGGATTGCCAACAATTTAGCTCCGGCAGGACCTGAATCTCAGTCCCAGGCCGGTACAGGTATGGATTTGAAAGAATAAGTTAAATTAATAAAGAAGATATTCTAATTTAATAGGTTTGAGGGAAGTAAACTCTATGTCCGGAAAAAAAGTGTTAATAGTGTATGGTACTCGTTATGGCAGCGCGGAAGGAATTTCAGAAAAGATGGCGGATCTCTTAAAGGAAAAAGCCGCAGATTAGGGTTTATTGAT
>CAYUXD010000276.1:1530-3614 GCA_964448655.1 uncultured Eubacteriales bacterium | reverse complement strand
TGAGCATAAAGGCAAGATACTCATCCTGTTTTTCCTGCCAGTAAACGGTCTCGTAATTACCGATGTTCCATATCTCAAAGGGTCTTGCGGGTTTACCATAACTCCCCTTTTTGCTCATATCTCTGTCCCTCTCTTTATAATTTCCATATAATCTGAAAACAGGTATTTTTTATACCTCTTCTTACCGGAAATTTCTTTCAGAATCCCTGTCTCAAGAAATTTCTTAAGCAGTTTATTTACTGTGTCTTTACTCCTTATCGATAATTTATCCTGCACATCCATAGAAGTAATAATAGGCAGAGAAAATATCAGCTCAATTAACCCCACTGCATAATTACTTGCTATCCTCTTTTTTATAAGCCTTTTGATGAGTGTTTCTTTTAGTTCTATAACTTCCTTTGCCGTTTTTGCTGCTTCTCGAGAAACCTCTATGACACCTTTGAGGAAAAACTTCAACCATCCTTCCCAATCTCCCTCCAACCTTACTTTCATCAACCAATCATAATACTCATTCCGATGTCTCTTGAGATAGAAACTCAAATACAGCAGGGAACGGGATAATATTCCTTTCCAGCACAGGTAAAAAGTAATCAGCAATCTCCCAACCCTGCCATTCCCATCAAGAAAGGGATGTATTGTCTCAGACTGGGCGTGTATGAGTGCAATTTTAATCAATGGGGGAATATCGTCTTTCCTGTGAAGAAATTTTTCCAGGTCTGACATCGATTCAGGGACAATATTGGGTGGGGGAGGAACAAAAGTGGCTTCATTTAAATTTGCCCCCATAGGTCCTATCCAGTTCTGGGATTTTCTAAATTCGCCTGGCGTTTTGTGGGTTCCCCTTGTGCCTGTTACGAGAATTCTGTGGATTTCCTTTATAAGCCTGTTTGACATTAGGAGTTCCTTCAATTTGTTAATGCCATAGTCAAGTGCCTTTATGTAGTTTATCACCTCCCTTATTTCATTTATGTCTTCAGAAGGGGTAAGATCTGCCTCAAATTTCAATACTCCTTCAAGGGATGCCTGAGTCCCCTCAATTTGAGAACTGAGAAGCGCCTCTTTTTTAACATACATAGCGACAAAGAGCTCAGGATTGGGAAGCACAGTTGTAACACCGTCAAGCTTTGTCAGTGCTCTATCTGCTTCAGAAAGGAGGCTCCTTAACTCTCCATTGTATCGGATGGGCGGATCAGGAGGAAGAGCATTGGGGATAAAGGCCCTGTATCCTGCAGGTTGTCTTACATACTTGCCTGTTCTTTGCGTATTCATAAGGCCGAACTCCCAAGCTTAGACACCCCCTAGTATTTTTAAGTCCGATTTAGCGGACTTAAATGAAAGACCGTATTGTAAGTCCACTTTTCCTGACTTAGAATGGATTTCTTTCCATAAGCCTGATTCAGCAGACTTAAAAATTTTTTCGTCTTCATCACTCAAATCCCTTGAGTTGTGAATATCCAATATTTTTTTCTTACCACTGAAATCACTGAAAAACTCTGAATCATAAAATTATTCTCTTTATATCAACTTTTGTTTTAGCGAAGTTTATCAATAACCCTATTCTCTTGCCTGTTGCTCTCAAATAGGACAGAATTTGAGCTTTATGAATATCATTGAATTCCTTAACTGTTTTGTTCTCAACTATTACTTCATCTTCAACAAGCAAATCTAAACGATGCTCACCAATGATAGTTCCTTTATAAAGTATAGATATTACTTTTTGATTTTCAACTTTTAGTCCTTGCTGTTTCATTTCGTAAATTAAAGCACTTTCATAAATATTTTCCAGAAAGCCAGGACCTAAAGTCTTATGGACTTCTATAGCACATTTAATTATTTTGTCAGTTATTTCAGAGTAAGGATATTTATCTTCAGGGAATTCAGTGTTTTCAGTGGTTCTCATTTTTTATCCTCCATTAAATTTTTACCACTGAGGTCACTGAAAACACTGAATAACAAAATGATTTTTTAAAGTCACCCAATATAAGGTATTTACTCTCAGTGAATTCAGTGTTTTCTGTGGTTCTCATCCTTTATCCTCCATTAAATTTTTACCACTGAGGTCACTGAAAACACTGAATAACAAA
>CAYUXD010000276.1:0-1430 GCA_964448655.1 uncultured Eubacteriales bacterium | reverse complement strand
ATGATTTTTTAAAGTCACCCATTATAAGGTATTTACTCTCAGTGAATTCAGTGGTTTTAGTGGTTCTCATCCTTTATCCTCTGCAAGTAAATCCTTTGAATTATGAATATCCAGAAGCCTCTTTCTTGTAACCTGAATGGCAAACTTGGACAAATCTGAGCCTATCCATCTTCTCCCAAGTTTTTCTGCAACAGCTAAAGTGGTGCCTGAGCCACAGAAAAAGTCAGCCACGATGTCGCCGGGGTTGGAAGAACCAAGGATAATACGCTTTAAGAGGGCTTCGGGTTTTTGGGTATCAAATCCTACGTGTTCTTTTTGTCCAGAAAGCAAAATTGGCAAATCAACCCAAATCTCTTGAACTGGTGCTCCTTTTACATCAGAAAGATATTTTTTCAATCTAGGAACCCCCTTACTACTCCATTCTACTAACCCGTCTTTATCGAATTCTTCAAGTGTCTTAATCTTATATGCCCAAATCCTTCCTGGTGGTGGAAGCATTCCTCTCCATTTGAATGGTTTTTGACCATGAGCTGGTCCATGTAGAGGTTGAGTTGTATATTTTCCTCTTTCATCTTCTCTATTGAAAGAACCAAGATGGATTTCAGATATATCCGTTAGGGGATTATTCCATATCCATTCATCTCCTTTAGAATAATATAGAATTGTATCTTTATTTCTTCCATATCTGGCTGGGTCATTATGTGCAGGACCACGACGCCAGCTAATTTCATTAAGGAAGTGTTCATATCCAAAGATTTCATCCATAATTATCTTTATATAATGTGATAAATGAGAATCTAAATGAACATAAATAGAGCCATTCTCTGCCAAAAGTTCCCTCATCAAGACTAATCGCTCATACATATACCTTAGATAGGAGGCAATGCCACCGCTCCAGGTATCTTTGTAAGCCCGCTCTTCAATAATAGATGGTTCCTTTTCTATCCTCTCATCTCCTAGTTTCGTTCTTACAGTAAAATCTGCACCGGTGAAAAAGGGTGGGTCAATGTAGATGAGGTTTATTCTTCCAGCTCGGCCCTGTTTAATTAAAGAACTCATCACCAGCTTGTTATCGCCCCAGACAAGAAGATTCTTCCAGTCCTTTGGATAATCTTGGGGGTATTCACTCTTTGGGTAAAACTCTCTTCCAAAAGTAGGTTCGTATTCTTTCATACGGGGTTCATTTATCGTCTCTACAGTTTGAAACGGAAGATTAGGCTTTTCTATTGGTTTCTTCTCGCCTTTCTCGTATTCGTCATATTTCTCTGCCCAAAGCAGTTCCACATATTTTTTGTCATCTGTCACATCCCTCTCCCTTGTTTGCCAGCTCAACAGACCCTTTTCTGATTAACCCTTAACCACCTTCAGGAACTTTCTCTTCCCCACCCTGAGAATGATTTCCCCCCCTAAGGGGACCTCCAGATCAACAT
>CAYUXD010000275.1:0-3615 GCA_964448655.1 uncultured Eubacteriales bacterium | reverse complement strand
AGGTGGGTAATTCGATAAATTCTATACAGACGCTTGATGAGCTCCTCGATCAAATAGCCGAGAAATTATTGAGTGTGTTCGCTGATGTGCAAAGGGTTTGTATCCTGCTCAAAGGTAAAGGCAAAGAGTTTGAGCCGAAATACATTAAAAGCAGGCCTGATATTCCTACCGAATCTTTTCAGATAAGCCGGAGCATTCTCAATAAGTCGGTCAAAGAAGAAGTCTGTATCCTGGCAAACGATGCTGCCCAGGATGATAGGTTCTCAGGAGCAGAGAGTATCATGACCATGAACCTTCGCTCTGTCATGTGTGCTCCTCTTGTCTACCAGGGGGAAGTGCTAGGTGTGATATATCTGGATAACCGCGAAAAGCCAAGTTGTTTTGATGAAAACGATGTGGCTCTCCTTTCGGCAATGGCCAACCAATCTGCAGTGGCCATAGATAATTCACGCCTTTACGAGGACCTTCAGAAAGCATACCATGAAGCAATACTTGCGCTGCTGAACACAGTGGAAGCAAAAGATCCCTATACACGCGGGCATTCGCAAAGGACAAGCCGGTATGCGCTCGGAATTGCTCAGGAGATGGGGTTGAACGAGGAGGAGTGTAAAAGGATTAAGACCGCTGCAGAACTCCATGATATAGGAAAAATTGGTGTAAGAGAGCGAATTATCGATAAAGAGAGCGCTCTCTCTACTATGGAATTTCACTCCATACAAGCCCATGTTCTCACCGGTGAGAATATCCTGAAGCCTATCGAGTACCTGAGCTTTGTCCTGCCCATGGTTCGCGGCCATCACGAGCATTATGGTGGCACAGGCTATCCAGACGGTCTGAAGGGGGAGAAGATCCCACTCGGTGCCCGGATTCTCGGAGTTGCGGATGCCTTTGATGCCATGACCACCCAGCGCCCTTATAATAAACCGTTGCCCTTCAAGGAGGCCATGAAAAGGCTAAAGGCCCAGAAAGGGAAACAATTCGATCCTGATGTCGTGGATGCCCTGAATCATTTTATCAATCAGAGTTATAGTGTAACTCCTCAAGACATTGAAATGCCCGCGACCCATACTGATTTTGATCCCTCCGCAGAAAAAAAGGGTAAAGCAAAAGAAACGAAGAAGAAATAAACCTGCCCGGAACTTCGAAGATTCCACTCTTAAATTGTGGGGATTGAAGTTTTTCTCGTATTTTGTCATCCTCTGGGGGAATCTACTTAGGGATTTATCTCCTTTTTGGAGAGAATAAATCATGAGCCTGAATTTTACTTTTGATCCTGCAGAGAGGGCTGAGAAGGTTGAGCGCCTTGTCCTGAAAGATGGAAAAAGATTGTATTACAGGTTCAGGGCAGCTCCTTATTATGGGGGAATAGCAACCGCCGATGCCATAGGATGCTCTTTTCTCTGTGCCTATTGCTGGAATTACTTCAGGAATTTAAACCCGGCTCGCTTCAATAAATTCTACTCTGCGCAGGAAGTGGCGGAGAATTTGCTTAAAATTGCTAGGAAAAGGTCTTTTCATCTCTTCAGGATAACAGGATCTGAGCCTCTTTTAGGTGAAGCCTCGCTCGAACATCTTCGAGGAGTGCTTAAGATTATATTCCAGGAGAAACCTCATTCTGTATTTATTCTCGAAACGAACGGATTTTTTCTGGGTTGTAGAAAGGATCTTATAGAGAAATTAAAGTTTAAAAATTTATGGATAAGGATTTCACTTAAGGGGTTAGATGAGGAATCTTTTGAGCTTATATCGGGGGCAAGGCGGGAGTTTTTCCAATATCCTCTGGTAGCGCTAAAGGAATTGGAGAAGGAAGGGATGAAAGCCTGGCCAGCAGTGATGAGAGATCTATTTACCGATGAGGATATAGGCCGGTTGGAAAAAGTTCTTGAAGAATACGGGATAGGAGCCCGGCTTGAGGAGGAGGGCCTGGAGAAATACCCTTTTGTTATTGAGAATATGAAAAAGCGGAAGGTTCGGGTTAAATAAAGATTTGAACCTTTTTTGTAGGTGTTTGATTCATCAAACACACCTTTTATATGGTCAAAAATGTGGGCTTGATGAATCAAGCCCCTACATTAATGAAATGGGGCCTGTCCCCATTTATTGGATGAAAAAGCGGAAGGTGAGGGTTAGAAACTGAATCTTATCCCTATTCTAAGGGAAAAGCCATTTATATTGATATTTCCTATACGTGGATTTTTTATAAATTCAGATGCCTCAGGTGCTTCTTCATGCAGCGATAAAAATCCGTACTGTTTGTCTAAGTCGGAATCATATAGTTCATAATACCAGATTTGTCCACTCCAGGCGTCGGATTCGTTCCCATTGTCAGTGCTATAGCCTAAATCTGAACGCCCCCATTGTTCATCCCAGTTCCAGTTATCATTCCCGCTTCCAGTCCAGGTTTTAAAATTAACACGCCTGTAAGTGCCCTCGACAACTAGGGAAACAAACGGGAGAGGCTTAATGTCAAAACCAAGACCTGCTTGAATTCCTGATTCATTACTTTTGACACTATAACTATAAGTTCCATCTTCTGTGTAGCTGTCAATATAGGTATACCAAAAAGTATCGTCACCGTCATAATAATCTGCTTGATAATCATAATCAGATTCGTAAGTCTCGTTATATTTAAGCTTGCCGATGTTATAACTAACTCCTGCTTTGACATATACCTCTGCTATATTGCCGATGGGAACGAAATAGTATAAATTAAACGTGATGGGAATGGTCGTTAACTCCTGTTGGGGTGCAAACTGGTAATTGTCTGTTAAGGTGTAGTTATAATAATACAAGCCTCCATCGACTGTCCCGCTATCAGAGTCATTTAGTACCATATTTCCTCTCTGAATCTTGTGGTTCATATACTCAACGCCCAGGCCGAAACTAAGAGAGGAAGTTATATTAACCAGTACTTCTGCTTTCCAGTTGGTTATTCTTTTAATTTCGTTCCAGTCAGCGGTGTAACTGGTGAGGTAAAAATCATTATAATCACTGACTAATTGTTTGTAGTCTCTGATAACATCGTTTAAATCACCGCCGTTTATATTGGTCAATCCTCCGCCAAGATAAATGCTTATCCGGTCTTTCAATCTTCGTTTACCCATAAAATCGGCAATGATAGGCTTTTGAATGGCGCTCTTTGTCTTTGGTTGCTGAGGAACAACCGCTATTTTGGCAGGCTCTTGTGCTTCAGGCGCTGAAGTCTGGGGCTCGATTATCTCTTTGTTCGGTTCTTTTTCTTCTGGAGATCCTTCCAGTGGCGGTTCAATTTTAGTGATTTTATCTTTCCCTATCTTCATAACACCCAGGACTGGCGCTCTAATGGTTACAGAGGTTTCATCGGAAGAGATTATTTCGCCAGTGATCGTATAACCATTTTTAAGGTGAATTTTGTCAGCAAAAGAGAAGCTTGCGATGGCGATCAGGATGAACGGATAAAGGAATAATCTTAACAGCTCTTTTTTCATTAACAACCTCACTCTACATATCTCTTCTCTGTTGGTAATAAAGTAGCTTAGATAAAAGAACAAGTAAATAGCCTTAAGAGGTGATTCCACTGGTGATTTTCAATCACCTTTTGAGGTCAAGTGGGATATATGTAAGGAAGAGGGTAGG
>CAYUXD010000274.1:0-3623 GCA_964448655.1 uncultured Eubacteriales bacterium | reverse complement strand
AATCCTGCTTTAAGAATTCAATAATTGAAAAATATATGTTAGAATTAAAACCGAAATGGAAAAAATGAATAAGAACTATATTATTACTGAAAATGGCAAGAAGAAATATGTAATTTTAGGAATTTCTCAGTATCGTAAACTTCTAGAAAAAATAGAAGATCTAGAAGATGCTCTTGATCTAGAAAAAGCGATAAAGGAAGCCAAAAGTTTTAGAAACTATGATGAAATCAGAAAAGAATTGAGATCCAAGGGCAAGATTTAGTGTATGAGATCATTTTCGAAAGCAAAGCAGAGAAAGATTTATTAGAATTACCGAAAGAAATTTTAAAAAAATTAGATGCTAAAATTCAACAATTAAAGAAAAATCCTAGACCTTATGGAGTTAAAAAATTGATTGGCAAAGTTGAAGGATGGAGAATAAGAATTGGAGACTACCGCGTTCTTTACCAAATTGATGATGAGAAGAAGTTGGTTAAAATCTATAGAATAAAACACAGAAGAGAAGTTTATCGATAAAGTAGCCTGTCCCCTTTTAAAATCCCATTCCTCCTAAGAAATCTATTGTCTTGCCTATGTTTCCAAGTCCAAACGAAAACATGAACTGAGTTTCTGGTTTTTCACGAAAATAGAATATCTTGAGTTCAACTCTAAAATCAAGACATTGATAATTGTAGACAAGGGCCAAGGCTGAATAAAGCATCTTTCCTTCCTGAATATTGAAATTGGTCTCGGCCTGCGCCTCCAACGAAAGTTCGGGAACCTTCAATCCTGCAAAAAAGCCAATCTGATGGCGATTCCACCACATTTCCTCATAATAAGGATTGATGCTCTTGTACCAGTTCACCCTGAGGAAAAGAGTATCCGCAGGCGAACCCAGATTGGCTCCTAGCCGCAAGCTTGAAAAAGTATTATGGTAAGGATTAAATTCTGCAGAGACATCAAGGCTGTATTTTTTAGCCGGGTAAAACCTTAAATAACCGCTTATGTCGGAAAATTCAGGAATTTTGCCATCGACTCGATAAAGCTGCAATGGGCTATCTTCCGGCTCAAAATAAAACGTCTGGGCCAGGCCAAGGGTAAAAACCTCCTTGGGCATCTTATCCCTTTTTATCAAGAAGCGATTGGTTAGGCTGTAACGGATATAGTGGTTTCGATAAAATATCCATGGTGTAATAATCCTATCAGAGGAGGCAACAGGGCTTTCATACCTATAAACGAAAGAAGGCTCTATAATATGCTTTAGCTTTGCCTTGCCCTCCGCTCCATAGTATATCTTATAAAAAACAGGCCCAGTAAATTCTGCTTCGAGCCCATAATTATGTCTAAAGAGAGGCTCGTCTACAATTTCCTGCGTATTCGGAGCATAGCTCTGGAAATAATAATTAATATTGGACGAAAATGAAGAATTAAGGGTCAGCCAGGGTATTGCTGTAAAAGGAAAAGTAAGCTCTGGGCTAAAAGCTAAACTCTGGGAGCGCTTCTGCTTGCCTTCTTCATATTCAGACTCCCATCCATATTCCCAGCGGCTGAAAGAGGAGGAAAAAGAAAAATACAAAGGTGAAAAAAGCTTTATTTTGGAAGAACTGAAGCTTATCTCTGGAAGATTGTAGCTTATAATTGACCTGTCTGTTTCTTTATAATAAGTCTCGAACCTCGAGACCCGCGCATTTAAATTAAAATAAGACCACGCTCTGGAGAGATAGATCTGTGAGCGCCGATTCGAGACAACGGCCCTCATTAAGTCATTGTCAAACTCTCTTAAAAAATCAAAAGAACTGCTATAGTCCACATCAGCCACCAAACTGAAGTTTAGAGGGAGAGGTTGGTTGTGTTTAAGACGAAAAAGATACGCACTGGCTGGGTTTACTCTTTCCGGGTCCTTTTTATAATTGAAATAATATAAATTAAGCTGGCCACCCAGCCCACCCGCAAAAAGATACCGATATTCCAGCCCTCCCCCCAATCCTCTTGCAGAATAATAATCAAAATTTAAAGTAGCATCCATGTTTCTTTTCATTGCCCAATAAAAGCTCTGCATATAAGAAAAGCCCTTTGAACCAGAAAAACCCAGTTTGGGCATCAAAAATCCTGTCGACCTATCGCTGAGAGGGTAACGTATGTAAGGAAAATAGAAAACAGGAATTTTCTTTATAGAAAACACAGAATTCCACATTTCGAGATAATCATTTTTCTTGAAATTGGCCCTGGAGCAGGAAAAATTCCAACGCGGGACAGGCTGGGTACAGGAAGTCATTCTGGCATCACGGAAAATATAAACATCTGTATTCTTTCTCTCAATAGTCTCGGCTTCATAAAAAATGTTTGGTTGAAGCATGCCAAAGCCTTTTTTGATTTCTACCTCAGAGGAATCTAAATTCATGTGAACATTCACTCCACTCACTACTTCCTCTGGAAACTGAATAACCACATAACCCTCGGCATAGACATCTTTGGTTTCGGTATTAAAATCCACCCTATCGGCAAAAATTTTCATATTCTTGTAATGAATTTCAACGTCACCCGTTGCAAAAACCATTTCTTTTATCTTCTCTTTATAGTTGGCTATTATCGTTATTGGCTCGGAAGAAGAATCCGGCTCTTGACTATACAGAAAGTTTCCTGTAAAGAAGAGGCAAATCATAAGGAAAACGATTGCTTTATTTCTCAACATTAGGGAAAATTTAACACAACCCTCCGCCTAGAATCAACACAAGCAAATTATTAAACAATTGCGAGCGACAGAAGGAAGCGTAGCAATCTTCACCTTTTTTAGCAATAACGAAAGGAAAAAATATGAGGAGATTGCTTCGCTCCGCCCGCAATGACAGATGATAATCGTTTGATATGAGCTAATAGAGCTATGATGCTTTTTTTCTTTTACCTATAATTCTCTTTACACTCAATAAATCATTTTTAATGTCTGTAAGATGTTTGGAGAATTCTCTATAGCCTTCATCTTTAGGGTTCATTTTTGATATGTATTCCAGGACAAAGGCAAGACCAATAAATAAAAAGAGGCTCAAAAACCCGGCCAGAATGACATTCCGCTTTGTCTTCGGGCTGCTCTTATGCAGGGGAACACTCGCATTTTCGAGAATTTCAATCACCGGTTTTTTCTCCTGCTCTTCTATTTTCGCCAGCTCTAATTGTTTTTTCAGCATCACATAAACCTCTTCCTGAACCTTTACATTTCTCTTTAATCTATCTAGTTCTATTTCTAAATCTGGTGTTACAATTTTTCTATTCTTTGCTGCAAAATCAGCCAGTTCTTCTTCTGCCTTTTTCAGAAGTTTCCTGTTTTCTTCAAGCTGATTTTCTATAAATTGGCGGTTCTGCTTGGCCTTGGTATCCTTTATATCCTGATTATACTTGATGAGTTCTTCAACGAAGGCATTTGCAATCGCAGCCGAAAGCTCAGGCTCCCCTGAGGAATAACTAAGCGAGACAACATTGGTCGTTCGAGCAGTGGAAACTTCTAAATTGCCGCCGATTGTCTTTGTCGCAATGACCAATTTTTCGGCTTCATTACCCGCCTCAATCTGGTAATACGAGACAAGGTCAGTTTCTTCTCCCGATTTTTTGCTGAGAAATTTCTTATTTGCAATTCTTCCTAAAAACGGAGA
>CAYUXD010000273.1:0-3635 GCA_964448655.1 uncultured Eubacteriales bacterium | reverse complement strand
CGGTCACGTCGGATTGCGTGAGATCAATCGGATCCCAGCTTCCACCAAGAGTCGACGTAAACCAGCCGAAGGGTTCGGGAGGATCGAATCCAACTTCACCATTTCCATCGGTATCGATAAAAGCCAGAGTTGAGTAGTGACCAGGAACCAAACCGTCAAATGTGTAACTACCTGGTTTTTCCAGCTTAAGAGTCTGGAACGGATCGACGTCACCATAGATATCCGCCTTGCTGAGCCGGTGAGCCTGCCCTTCAGAAGAAGCACGCAGTTTGTACAGATTGACAATGACGCTTCCTGATTGATCGCCTTCATAAATCAAGCGCCCGGATATGGATCTCGTATTCGCGCTGGTTTTCCCACAGCCCAAAACAAAAAGGGATAGTACGGCTGCGATTAATTTGTGTTTTATCATCTTCCTCGTCCTCCCATGCTTAGTTACCATTTATCATCAATTAAGATCACTATGGTAGTTGTCCAATAATCTTAAATTGAATTTTAACAGTTAAGTTCGTAAAAGGGATAGGAAATTATTTTTTTTTGTTTGCAGCAAATCCTTCGCAATTTCCCTCAATTTTTGCCTGCAGACACCCTGGAATGAACATATCACGATAAAAACGACAAGGTCAATAGCTACAAAATAGTAACCATTCGCGAAAAACAGTCTAATACACAGCAGAACAAATCCTCCTTGAATCTATTCATACTTTAAAGAATCCACTGGATTGGCCCTGGCGGCTTTGATGGATTGGTAACTCACGGTCATCAAGGCAATAACCAAGGTCATACATGCCGTGAGTATGAATACCCAGACGCCTGTACCTGTCCGGTAGGGATAATTCCGCAACCATGCATAAGACACGTACCAGGCGATTGGCAGTGCAATAATATTTGCGACAGCGACCCACTTTAAAAACTGTTTGGAAAGCAGCATAATGATTCCGTGGACCGAAGAGCCCAACACTTTTCGTATGCCAATCTCTTTGGTGCGTTGCTCTGCCAAGAAAGATGCCAGACCGAAAAGCCCGAGACAGGATATCAGAACAGCAAGCACGGCGAAATTGCGGAGTATGGCTCCAGCTTGTTCTTCTGAATGATAGAGCTGGTCGTAATCATCATCAAGAAAACGATAGGTGAAAGGGAACTCGGGATTGAACTTGGTGTACACTTCTTTGATACTCGAGATGGTTTGAGGAATATTGTCCGGACGGATTCTCGCGAATATGTATCGATAGAAGTGATGGCCCGGAGCCGGATCGTAGGTTTTATAGAATATGATTAATGGGCCGCTTCTGTAATAAAGCGGCCAGTAATTAAAATCTTTAATCACTCCAATGATTGTGGCATGATAAGGGCCTTTTGAAAGCCGCATGCCGACTGGATTCTCCTTTCCAATAACCCGTGCAAATTCCTTGTTGATGACCAGTTGGAGCGATTGAGGAGAGGCGGCTGGAGTCAGTTCCGGCGTGTAGAACCTTCCATGGACCATTTCTATTTTAAAAGTATCAACAAAGTCATAATCGCAGCAGAAATATCTGACCATGGGATCTACATCCGCGCTCTTCCCCTCCCATTCCCAGCCGGTTCCGCTCGAGCCAAAGGATAAAGGTGTGCGGGAGGTCAGTGAGGCCTGGGTAATGCCTGGAATCTGCAGCAGCTCCTGCTTGGCCGCATCATAATGCTGTTCGAGGGCTCCATTCACAGGGATATACACAAGGTGTTCCCTGTTAAACCCCAGATCACGCGTTCGCATGTATTCGAGCTGTTTATAGACCACGAGAGTCTGGATGATAAGAGTAATAGATATGGCGAATTGCAGCACAACCATGATTTTTCTGAATAAAGAGCTTTTTGAGCTAATTCCAGAGGCGTCTTTCATGATTTTAACGGGCTGAAAAGAGGACATGAACAAGGCAGGGTAGGACCCAGCGATGAGCCCTGTGAGCAATGTCACTCCGAGCAAGCCTAGTGTTAGAGCCAGGTTGTGAGAGAGATCAAGGACCAGTTCCTTACCCGTGAGAGTGTTGAAAACAGGCAACAAAAGAAGAACTACACCCACAGCAAGCCCGAGAGATATGAACGCCATCAACAGGGATTCTCCGAAAAACTGCATGATGATGTCCCTTCGTAATGCCCCGGTTACCTTGCGCATACCGATTTCTTTAGCTCGGTTTCCAGCGCGGGCAGTGGTCAGGTTCATAAAGTTGATACAGGCGATAAGCAGAACGAATATTGCAATCAGGGAAAGCAGGCGGACACGAACAATCCGGCCTCCTCCTTCTAAACCGTGAAGATATAATTTGGTAAAAGGCCTGAGAAAGGGTGTGACGTCATCTTTTGGATATGCTTGCTTTATCCGTCCGGCGATTTTCCGGCCGACCTCTTCGGGGGATGCTTTTTCGTTCAGCTGCACAAATGTTGTAAACGAAAGATTATACCAGGTATCAAGATGATCCGGGTCATTCCAGTGTTCCTCAAGAAACTGGATGGGAATAAGAAAATCAAACTGCAGGAGGGAATTGTGCGGGAGATTTTTGAGTACTCCCGTAACTTTAAAATCATACTTGTTTTCGACGCGGATGATTTTTCCGAGTGCATCATCAGCGTTGAAATACTTCTGAGCCATTCTTTCCGTCATCACGACTGAGTGCGGTTCTTTCAGGGCCGATTCCGGATCACCCTGGATTAAAGGAAAAGTGAACATTTCGAGAAGCGAGGAGTCAACAGCCTCAGTTTCCTCTCTAAATCTTTTTTCGCCGTAGGCGAATATCAAGGCATGGGGGCCGTTACAGAAGCGGGCAGAATTAACGATCTCAGGATACTCTTCCTTTAAAGCTGGGCCCAAGGCCGGAGGAGTGCCGCTTGATGTGGCTGTACGACTGCCCAAGCGCTGATGTGTTCCCACTAAATACAGATTGTCTCCGTTATCATGGAATTTATCATAGCTGAATTCATCCTGAACCCAGAGAAAGATGAGAATACAGCAGGCTATTCCCGCGGCCAGGCCAAAGATGTTGATGAAGGAGTACCCTTTATGTTTTTTAATGTTTCTTAAAGCGATTTTCATGTAATTTTTGAACATTTGTATACTCCAGTACACTTTATGTTTTATAAAAGAAGGGATGGATCGAAAGGCTTGCATCCAGAACCAGGATCTTGCTTTGGCAGTGCCGATCTCCCTGACCATTTCATGATATTCCTCTTCAAAATCGCCCAGGAGAGAGTATTCTTCCCCACTGATGGCCATGCAGTTGAGCATCCATGATGCAATCTTTGGAGGTTGAGCAGATTCTGGTTTCATTGCTTTTAGACTTTATCAAAGGTAAGTTCCGGAATTCCCCTCCAGATTGTTTTTTGAAGCTCGCGGGAAGCCTTAAGGGCTTTTATTCCTTCCTGTGTCAACTTATAAAAGATTTTACTCCGTCCACCTCTCTCAGGAGTCGGGGGGCCTGCGCTCTTTATGACATAACCTTTTTTAAACAATTGATCCAGAGCACTGTACAGAGTTCCGTATGTGTAAGTTTTTCCTGTCACTTTCGCGATCTGTTTCCGGATTGTCACACCATAGGCGTTCTCTTCGAGACGCCAGATGGCCAGCAGAAAGATAATCTCGGAAAGAGTTAATTCCTTCACTCGTT
>CAYUXD010000272.1:0-3638 GCA_964448655.1 uncultured Eubacteriales bacterium | reverse complement strand
AGTGTTAATTTTTGTCGTTTCATAGAGGAGGCAATAAATGGCTTATATCATCACCGAAGAATGCATCAATTGTGCTGCTTGCGAACCTGAATGTCCTAATTCGGCAATCACGGTTGGAGATGAGGTTTATGAGATTGACCCTGATAAATGCACGGAGTGTGTCGGGCATTTTGATGAATCCCAATGCGCGGCTGTCTGCCCGGTTGACTGCTGCGTGCCTGACCCTGATCATAAAGAAACAAAAGAAGAATTGATGGATAAGTTTAAGAGGCTTGCATCCGAAGATTGATTCTTTAAATTTGGATTTTCTTGGGAATAGGAGTGATTTCGGTCACTCCTATTTTTTTATCTGAGAAATGGAAGAAGAAAGAAAAAACGTTCCAGTCCAGATGGGGATGGCCCCGGCGTTTTCTTTAAAGAAAAGAATCTGGCTAAACATTGTGCTTTTCGTTATTACCATATTTTCTACATTTTTTGTGGGAATATCTTTAAGCATAAATTTCAAGTATAGTGAAGTTCTTGCCCGGAATCCCCAAAGCGCTCTTGATCTCCTAGAAAAACTCAGGGATCCGCAGGTCATATCATTGAGCATTATCTATGTGGTTGTGCTTCTGGGGATTCTGTTAGGCCATGAATTGGGTCATTTTCTTACCTGTCGCTACTATAAAATAAACGCCACTCTTCCTTACTTTATCCCGGCGCCGACTTTGATTGGTACCCTTGGGGCTTTTATTAAAATCAAGTCGCCCATAACAAGAAAGCAGCAGCTTTTTGATATAGGAGTTGCAGGTCCTTTAACTGGTTTTATTCTCTCGGTTCCCGCGCTTGTGTATGGCCTTTCACTGTCAAAAGCCGTGCCTCCAATTGCTCGCGGTGAGGCATTCGTTTATGTTTTTGGCGAACCTCTTATCCTTAAGATTTTTTCCGCTATTATATTTAAGAATATTGCTCCAGACTACAGCATTTACCTCCATCCGATCGCTTTTGCAGGGTGGGTTGGGATTCTCGTCACCGCCTTAAATCTTTTTCCTGTCGGCCAGCTTGATGGCGGCCACATATCTTATGCGCTGTTAGGGAAAAAATCGCGAAATTTAACCCGCTTTTTCCTGGGAGTTTTCATTGCCATGGGAATTATTTTCTGGGTAGGCTGGTTTATTTGGGCCTTTCTCTTGCTTTTTTTGGGGTTGAGGCACCCACCTGTCTTGGATGAAGCAGCACATTTATCGCCACGCAGGAAATTTATCGGGTATGTGGTTATTTTGATCTTCATCCTCTCTTTCATCCCAGACCCGATTAAAGGGCTTAATCTGTTTGATATATTGAAAGAATTTCGATTCTGAAGGGAATGAAAGTGCATGAAAAAGGGCATAAAGTTTTTAACAAAATCTGTGGAAAAGTTGTGAAAAAATGGCAAAATTTTGAATCATCTATTAGCAACTACATGGAAATATGACAAATTGCACAAAAACTAGTCACATTAATTAAGTTATTGAAAATAAAGAAATTATAAATGTAATGAAAATAAAGAACTTACAGATGGAGGCAAAAATTCTTGCTTTACTTTATCCCATCACTTTGGGAAAATGCCAAAAGATAACATGATTCAGGCTTAGTCTTTTAAATACAGGGCTCGTTGCCCGAACAAGCCTTTAGAGAAGAATGGGAATGGAAAAGAGAATCAAGGAAGTAGAGAAAGCTTTTGTTAAACTGAAGGGAAAATTTCGGCGCGGAAAAATTTCGCGACAGAAATTCGTAGATGGTTTGAAAAAACTGCGGTTTAAGGACGATGAGGGAAGATTCTGGATGATAGGAGCCCGCAGCGGCAAGTGGTATTTTTTCGACGGAAAGGACTGGATTGAGTCAGATCCCGCTTCGATAACGGAAGCAAAAGCTACTTGCCGTTACTGTGGGTTTGTGAACAGGGTAGAAGCAGAGACTTGTATTCACTGTGGGGGGGATCTTTGGAAAAAGGGGAAATTGCCAGCTCCGAGAAAAGAAAAAGAAGAGGAGAAGTGGAAGGAAAGGGATAAACTGACATTCGAAGATAAAAAGAGGGCTAACTTCGTGTTGCGCCGTTTAAACCCTTTATCTTTTTTTCTTTTCTTGGGTGCTGCAGGTCTTCTTTTAGGCATATTCATCGGTGCTTTTTTTGGTGCAACCAATTATTTTTCTGGAATTGCAAAACTCCTGCCTTCCTTTATTAAGGAGAACAAAGGAAACCTGCTTGGAGGCATCATCTATGCTGGTCTTGGCGGGGTGCTTGGTTTTATAGTTTTTGGTTTCTTGGGTTACTGTAATGCACTTTTTGTAAATGTCGTATCTTCTTTTGTTGGTGGAATAAAAGTAGATATTGAAAGTTTGCGCGAGAAATAAAACCTTTTTCTCAGCTTTCTTTCGTTTTCAACTTATTTAAGCCATAAGCAATTTGTCCTATTGAAATTGACTCATCATTAGGGGAATAATTTATTGACCTGAGGACATTGAACTTCTTTTGTTCAAGAAGACTTGTGGCTCTCTGCAGCAATTTCTTGTTCAAAAAAACTCCGCCGACAAAAACAACGGTATTTATGCCATAATCTTTTCTTGCTCTCTCTGCTACGGAAACTATAACCCGGGCTAAAGTGTTATGGAATTTTGCCGAGATAAAAGACGGGGGAATCTCTTGCGCCAGATCTTTTAAGATTGATTTTATGGTCTGGGTAAAGGAGAGTTGATAAGGGAGTAGATTGCCCTTCACAGAAAAGCCATAGCTTTCTTCTATCCCGTCCTGGGCCGCAGATTCCAGCCTCATCGGAGCTTCTGCTTCAAACTCAACTTCTAAAGGAGAAAGGCCTACCAGAAACGAGACTGCGTCAAAAAGCCTGCCGCAGCTTGAGGAGAGAGGACTGTTTATCTTCTGCTCGATCATACTCATGACAGTTTTTATTTTATTTTTAGTGACTTTCTCCAGAGCCTTAACTTTAGGGAGCTTGGAGTCGAACGCATCCCTAAGATAGGATACCGCCATTCGCCACGGCTGTTTTGCAGCAAGGTCTCCACCAGGCAGGGGAATATACTTAAAATGGGCAAATCTATTGCAGGATGAATAGTCGGTCAGAAGAAACTCCCCACCCCAGGCAAGCCCGTCTTCTCCATAGCCGTAACCGTCCAAGCTCACTCCCAGAACCTTATTTTGGGGAGGAATTTTGTGCTCGAGAAGAGGAGCCAGGACATGAGCAAAATGGTGTTGAACCTGATAGTGAGGGAGGCCTGATTCCTGAGCATACCTTGTTGTACGAAAGTCGGGGTGCAAATCTGATATGACTACTTCAGGCTTGACTTCAAAGAGCTTGGTGAGATGATGGATTGTTTCCTTGAAGTATTTGTAATTCTGGTATTCATCGAGATCTCCCAGGAACTGGCTGGTGATAACATAGCCATTTTTATACAGAGAAATTGTATCCTTAAGCTCTCCTCCAAGCGCCAGAATATGATGAGGGATTTCCAGTTCTTGCGGAACTCTCTGGGGGTAAGGGACATAACCTCGAGAGCTTATTAGAAAAAGGGGTTCGCCGTCAACAAATCTTAGCACTGAATCATCTGCTATCATATGGATGGGCCGATTATGGGTCAGGATATAATCTCAGAGTTCTAATATC
>CAYUXD010000271.1:0-3664 GCA_964448655.1 uncultured Eubacteriales bacterium | reverse complement strand
GTTGCTTTTGCCCCAGCGAGTCAAAAGCAACTCGGATCAAGGCTTCGCTCTCCTCCACTTCGCAGAGGAACCATGCCCGCTCAGCCTTTCTCACGGTTTTTTCACCATACAGCCTTCGCCAGCCTAGGGAATCTGACTGAAACTGATATGCTTACCAGGATATAAAAAAAGTAGCCTGCCCCCTTTTTAAAAGTGCGGGCTTGATGAATCAAGCCCCTACAAAATATAAAAAAAGTAGCGTGTCCCCTTTTTATATGATACATTTATAATCACAGAGAGAAGGAGAAATCATGGACTTCTTTTATTACTTTAAATCTCGCCAGGGAGAGATGATCGGCCTTCTAAAAGAAATAGTTGGGCTTGAATCTCCCTCTGGAGAGAAGAAGGCTGTGGATACTTGTTCTTCTTATGTCATCGATGAGTTAAAAAAAACAGGTGCCAAAATAACTCGATTTCCCCAAAAGGAGTTAGGTACATTTTATCTTGCCGAGTATCCTTCTTCTGGCCTTAAAGAAAAAAAGGAACAGATTCTAATCCTTACTCATATTGATACAGTCTGGCCTGTGGGGAAAATTCATAAAATGCCCTTTTATGTTTCTGAAAATAAAGTGTTCGGCCCCGGGGTTTTGGATATGAAGGCCAGCCTCGTTATGGCTATATATTCTCTAAAGGCACTGAAAGAGCTAAATATCCAGCCGAAAAAGAAAATTGCTGTTTTCATCAATTCAGCCGAAGAGATAGGCAGTAATACATCTTACGATGCCATTCGAAACCTATCAAAAAAATCAGATTATGTGCTCTGCCTTGAGCCTTCCCTTCCAGGAGGGGCATTAAAAATGCAAAGAAAAGGTCGTATTGTTATCCGCCTGGAAGCTAAGGGTAAAGCGGCTCATGCGGGAACGCCTGAGAAAGGAATCAATGCTATCGATGAGTTAATGCTGCAGCTTGGCCGCATCCAAAAGCTAAAAACAGAAGAAACAACGATCAACACCGGCTTGATAGGAGGGGGAGAAAAGCCAAACATAGTGGCTGAGAAAGCATGGGCTATACTGGATATAAGGTTCTGGCAGAAAATCCAGAAGGAACAACTAGTTACATCTCTGAAGCAACTGAAACCAATCCTCAAAGGCGCTAAAATCAAGTTTTCTATCGAGAGCTTTACTCCTCCCATGGAAAAAACAGAAGCTTCGATGAATCTGCTCTTAGAAGTCAAGAAGATTGCTTCATCTTTGGGTATGAAACTGGAGGCGGGCAAAGCTGGAGGGGGCTCTGATGCTTCCATAGCCTCTAGCCTTGGAATCCCCACTCTGGATGGCCTGGGTCCTGACGGAGAAGGAATTCATGCTGAAAGCGAACACCTTATTCTCTCCTCCCTCATAGAGAGAACGGCTCTCCTGACAGAAATATTAATCCAACTTTGATTGACTGATACCCCAAATTCTGTTAGTTTAAATTGTTGGATTTATCCCAATTTATATGATTTTAGTTATCGTTATTTGCCCCGTTAGATTTTAATTATTTTATAAGAATCGTTCCTTGAGAGACATAATAATTTCATAGGAAAAGATTCGCTATATTATAAAAGGAGGACTCATATGATAAAAAAATATTACCTTCTCTCTCCTGGTCCCACGCCTGTTCCTGAAGAGGTACTTGCCGCAGCCGCAAATCCCATTATCCATCACCGAACTCCTGAATTTTCAGGTATTTTTATGGAAGTGACAGAGGGACTAAAGTATGTATTCGGGACAGAGCAAGACGTATTCGTTTTAACATCTTCGGGAACAGGAGCCATGGAAGCTGCTGTTTGCAGTACTCTCAGCCCGGGTGATAAAGTAATCACTCTTAACGGAGGAAAATTCGGCGAAAGATGGGGTCAAATCTGTCGGAGTTATGGAGTAGAAGTCAGGGAGGTCGTTCTGGAATGGGGCGAGCCGTTTGCCAAAGACAAACTTGCAGATGAACTAAAAGCCAACCCCGAAACAAAGGCAGTCTTTGCCACCCTTTCTGAAACTTCTTCGGGGACAGTTTATGACATTCAGGGATACGGAGAGGTTTTAGCCGACTCAGATGCAATCCTGGTCGTTGACGGAATCTCTGGCCTTGGTGCTACTCCCTGCCCCGTAGACGAGTGGAAGGTGGATGTTATGGTTGCAGGTTCCCAAAAATCATTCATGATCCCGCCCGGCCTCGCCTACCTTTCTTTCAGTTCCAAAGCCTGGGATTTAGTAGAAAAATCAACTCTGCCAAAATTTTATTTTGATGCCAAAAAATATAAGAAGAATTTGGAAAAAAGAACAACGCCTTATACCCCTGCAGTCTCGCTCGTCATCCAGCAGAAAAAAGCTCTGGATATTATTAAATCAATAGGCTTGGAGAAGCTTTTTGAGCATCACCGCATCCTGGGCGATACTACAAGAGCAGGTGTAAAAGCTATCGGTCTGGAGCTTCTTTCCAAAAGCCCGGGCAACATTCTGACAGCTGTTAAAGTTCCTGCTGGAATTGACGGTCTGAAACTCGTTAAAATCATGCAGGGGAAATACATGGCCTATATTGCAGGTGGTCAGGATCCATACAAAGGAAAGATATTCCGGATAGCCCACCTTGGATACATGGGAGGCTTCGATATAATAACTGCTCTCACAGCGCTTGAGATGACACTCTCTGAGCTCGGGTATGATTTTAAGAGAGGAGGCGCTATAGAGGCAGCTGAAGCTATTTTAAAGGAGAATTGGGAATGAAAAAAATACTCGTAGCTGATCCTTTAAGCCCGGAAGCTCTTGAAGAACTCAAATCCATTCCGGGCTTTGAAGTCACTCTAAAAACTGGAATGAATGAGGCGGAATTGATCAAAACAATCCCCGATTTTCAGGCTACTGTCGTCAGAGGCGCCACTAAAGTCACCAAAAAGGCTATAGAGGCCGCCTCAAACATGGAGCTCATCGTCAGAGCCGGAATCGGTCTTGATAACATCGATGTCGCTGCAGCCCAGGAGAAAGGAATTGAAGTAACAAATACTCCTGCAGCTACATCCATTTCAGTCGCAGAACATGCCTTTGGGTTGATGCTAGCTGCTGTCAGAAACCACGGTAGAGCCAATCTTTCCATGAAAGTGCACAAATGGGAGAAAAAGATTCTCTCAGGTACAGAGCTCTACGGAAAGACCCTGGGAATCATCGGCATAGGGAGAATCGGTCAAGAGGTTGCCAAACGCGCCCTCGCCTTTGGGATGAAAGTCATCGCCTATGATGTTATTGATGTAAAAACAGATCTTGAAGTAAAACAGGTTAGCCTTGAAGAACTTATTACCCAGGCAGACATCATCACTCTTCATGTGCCCTTAACAGAAGATACGAAGCATATATTAAGCGAGGCTGAGTTCGAAAAAATGAAGGATGGAGTCATCATCATCAACGCCTCACGCGGAGGGACTGTGGACGAGGGCGCACTTCTGCGAGCTCTTGAGTCTGGAAAAGTCAGAGCAGTAGGTTTGGACGTATTCGAGAAAGAGCCGCCGGATGATTTCTCTTTGATTGATAATCCGAATGTGATTGCAACCCCCCATATCGGGGCTGCTGCCAAGGAAGGCCAAAAAAGAGCAGGCATGGAAGTTGTCAAGATTTTAAAAGAGAGATTAGCTTAGGAATTATTTAAAATAGCATTT
>CAYUXD010000270.1:0-3668 GCA_964448655.1 uncultured Eubacteriales bacterium | reverse complement strand
GCGTTGACATTTTTCTTTAAGAGTGCGACCAAATCAACGACAGAGACATTTGGAGTGGGAACCCTTATGGCTATGCCGTCGATTTTCCCTTTGAGCTCAGGAATAACAATTCCCACGGCCTTAGCAGCTCCGGTTGTGGTCGGAACTTGAGAGACGGCTGCTGCCCGGGCTCGACGAAGATCTTTATGGGGTGAATCAAGTAACCTCTGGTCGCTTGTGTAGGCATGAATTGTAGTCATGAAGGCTTTTTCAATGCCAAACTCCTGATGAAGAACTTTTACTACAGGGGCCAAGCAATTGGTAGTGCAGGAGGCATTGGAGATGATGTGGTGTTTGTCTGGATCGTATGTTTCTTCATTGACTCCCAGGACAAGAGTGATGTCAGGCTCTGTGGCCGGGGCAGAAATAATAACCTTCTCAGCGCCACCTTTTTCGATATGCTTGATCGCATCCTGTCTTTTCCTGAATAAGCCTGTGGATTCAATGACGATGGAAATCCCCAGCTCTTTCCAAGGAAGGTTACCAACGTCCTTCTCGCAAAGGACTTTTGTTTTTTTATCATTGACTATTATTGCATCTTCTGAGGATTTAATATCTGCCTCTAGAATCCCGAGTACAGAATCGTATTTGAGTAGATGAGCCAGAGTTTTAGAATCAGTGATATCATTTACAGCCACGATATCAATGTCGTGATCCCGGTAAGAAGCGCGGAAAAGATTTCTTCCAATACGTCCGAATCCATTAATTCCGATTTTAAAGCTCATATGAAACCTCCTCTTAGATTTCTGTTTCTCTATTAACACAAAAACAGGTATAAATCAATGAATTCCAAGGCGCTGAGAAAAAGCTGAGAAAAAGGGGACAGGCTACTTTTTTCCTTAGGGACATTAAAAAAAAGGGGCAGGCCCCTTTTTTCCTTTTACATGAAAAATTCAATACAAAAAAAGGGGGCAGGCCTCTTTTTCTTTTGATAGACGGTTTTTTCCCTAAAGGAATTAGGGACAGCCTTTTTTTTTAGGGGCTTGATTTATCAAGCCCGCACTTATGAGAATAAAATTTTATTATGTGGAAAAATTGAAAAGGAGGATAGGCTGATTTTTCTTAGGATGTAGGGGCTTGATTTATCAAGCCCGCATTGCTTTCTAAAAAGAGGTATAAAAAATTCAAGTTTTAAAAGTCTGACCCCATGTGGTAAAATTCGCTGTAAATAAGGATGAATCTTTAGAAAGTACCATCAAAGGAGTGCCTATGAAAGTCCTAACTTCGAACCAGATGAAAGAAATTGATAGGACAGCTATCGAGGATATCGGAATATTAGGCCCCATACTGATGGAAAATGCTGGCTTGCAAATCTTCAAAAAGCTTAGAGAAAATTTTCCAGAAGTGAGCAAGGAGAAAATCGTCATCGTAGCCGGCAAAGGAAACAACGGCGGCGATGGTTTTGTTGTAGCGCGCCATCTTTATAACCACGGAGCCGACCCAAGTGTCCTGCTTCTAGCTTCCAAGAAAGATGTGCGCGGAGATGCCGCCGTGAATTTAAAGATGGCCGAGAAAATAGGGATAAAAATTAGCGAGGTCTGTTCTCCAAAGGATTGGAAACTCCAAAAGGAAAAGATTTTTCAGTCGTCTGTGCTCGTTGATGCTATCTTTGGGACCGGTCTCATTAAGCCTGCGCAGGGGCTCTACGCTAAAGCTATCGAGGATATTAACAAATCAAAAGCTTATAAAATAGCCGTGGATATTCCTTCGGGTCTTTCCTCGGATACCTTTCAAATCATCGGTCCTTGTGTTAGGGCAGATTTAACAGTTACCTTAGCTGCCCCTAAAATCGCCCATGTCTTTCCGCCTGCAGAAGAGTATGTCGGTGAGCTCGTTGTGGCTGATATAAGCGTGCCTTCTTTCCTGTTTAATGACGAAAATCTCAAGCTCGAATTTGTAGAGAAGAAAACCGTGCTGCCCTATTTTAGGAGGCGAAGCAAGGATACGCATAAAGGAACTTATGGTCATCTTTTCATTGTTTCCGGCTCCCTGGGGAAAACAGGAGCCGCTGTTATGGCCGGAAAAGCAGCTTTAAAGATGGGAGCAGGATTGGTGACCGTAGGAACTCCAGAGAGTTGTCTCCCCATTGTGGCTCGCTCCATGGATGAATTAATGACAGAGCCTTTACCAGAAACACCAGAGAAGACTCTCTCTCATGAAGCTTTAAAAAAGGTGCTGAGTCTTCTTAAAGGGAAGGATGCCCTCTTGATAGGACCAGGGATTTCCACTCACAAATCCACCACTGAACTTGTCCTCGCCCTTATACCGAAAATTAACTTGCCTGCAGTTGTGGATGCAGATGCTCTGAATATATTAGCTTCAAAGCCTGAAATAATAAAATCTATGCGCCAGCCTGTGGTACTTACTCCTCATCCAGGTGAGTTTGCCCGGCTCCTCAATCTTTCTACTCGGGAAGTGGTGGAGAGGAAATTGGAACTTGCACCTCAATTTGCCCAAGAATATGGGGTTTATCTTGTGCTTAAAGCCTACAGAACTATCACCGCTACTCCTGACGGGAGAGTCTTTGTTAATCCCACTGGAAATCCTGGGATGGCCACTGCAGGCTCGGGTGATGTTCTGAGTGGAATGATTGCTTCTATGATCATCCAAGAGAAAAATCTCCTTGAGGCAATTCTGGCTGCTGTTTATATTCACGGCTTGAGCGGAGACATTGGAGCTGAAAAGCTCGGAGAGAAAGCCTTGACTGCTGGCGATATCATCCGTTACCTTCCATCAGGGCTCAGACTTTTAGAATCCGAGTAATTAATATAAAAAATTATAAAAAATGGGGACTGTCCCTATTTTTTCAAACTTTTTCCTTAAAGAGAAAATGAAGATAAGCCCGTGTCAGAAAAAGGAAAAAGAGTATTTAACTAACTCTGAAAGAGAGACCTTTCTTTTAGCCAAGAAGCTTGCCAAGGATTTTAAAGGTCAGGAAGTGGTGTTCCTAATAGGGGAGTTGGGAGCCGGAAAAACGATTTTTGCCAAGGGAATAGCAGCTGGTTTGGGATTGAAGAATGTGCACCAAGTCTGCAGCCCTTCTTATACTCTCATTAACATCTACGAGGCGAAATACCTAATCTTTCATATAGACCTTTATCGGCTTGGGAAAAATTCAGAGATTTTGGATCTTGGCTGGGAAGATTATCTTGGCCAAGGAATTATCGTTGTCGAGTGGGCCGAGAGGATAAAATTCAATTTAGATGCTATCCGTGTGACCTTGCATATGGGAGAAAAAGACCAGAGGAAAATAGTTATCTGTTCTTGATTTTTTATACATGCGGGCTTGATAAATCAAGCCCCTACAACAAAAAATAATCAAGGTGGGTTTGATTAATCAAGCATTACATTAAAAAAAGCGCGGGTTTGATTAATCAAATTACATTTTATTAATATTCTGTTTCTGTAGGTGTTTGATTTATCAAACACACATTTTTGATTGTACCAAATAAACAGTTGGGCTTGATAAACCATGTCTCTACAATTCCTTGGGAATTTGAAATAAAATTGAAATAAGTGAACAGTTTAGGTATAAATGCTAATGAACTCTAAGGACGATAAAGGAGAGGTTTAAATGAAAGCTGTAAGTGACGCTTTTCAATTTATTTCGGGAAATCCTTATTTTAGAT
>CAYUXD010000269.1:0-3697 GCA_964448655.1 uncultured Eubacteriales bacterium | reverse complement strand
TCTCATACAATAAATCGTCATTGCGCTGGCCGTGGCAAACTAACCAGGAAATTTGAATTTTTTCATTTTCTATTATTTCTTCTTCTTTCCACGCTTTTGATCCTGTTTCTTTATTAGCTCATCAAATTTTTCTGACTTAAGATGATAAGAATGGCTGCTGTCAGGGAATTTTCCTTTTTTAACATCATCCATGTATCCTTTCACAGCCCGGCTTATAACCTCATGAATGTCTACATATTTTCTGACAAATTTGGGCAGGTATCCGTTTGAAAAGCCCACCAAATCATGGAAAACAAGAATCTGGCCATCACAATAAGGACCAGCTCCTATCCCTATCGTGGGAATTTTAAGCTTTTCAGTTATGATCCGAGCTACTTCCATCGGAATACACTCTAAGATAACGGAAAAAACGCCTGCTTTCTCCAGATCTAGAGCATTTTGAACGATATTTTCGGCTTCATCGATTTCTTTTCCTTTTACCTTGAACTGACCAAAATGATAGATAGATTGAGGAGTCAGTCCAACATGTCCCATCACCGGAATTTCCGCTTCGACCAGCGCTTCAACCAATTTTAGCCTTTTCTTGGATGCTCCTTCGATCTTGACAGCACTTGCACCTGCTTCTTTGAGAAACCGGGAAGCATTATAAACCGATTCCTCGTTAGACAGGTGAAAAGAAAAATAGGGCATATCTCCCACAACCAAGGCACTTTTCGAAGCAAAAACCACGGGTCTTGTGTGATGAATCATATCTTCCATGGTAACGGGAATAGTGTTTTTATAGCCTAAAACAACCATTCCCAGGGAATCCCCCACCAGTATCAAATCTATCCCACATTCATCCACAATTTTGGCAACAGGAAAATCATAAGCTGTTATGGCTACAATTTTTTCTTTTTTCTCTTTTTTAGCTTGAATAAAAGGGATGGTCTTTTTTTGGATTTTTTCGTTAGGCATGATCAAACCTTTCTCCCCATCTCGCCTTAAACGCAAGATTGAGGTAAAGTCTATAAAAACCGTTCAGAACGACTGCTGTTTAAGAAAGAATCTCAAGTCTATTTTAACTTCTTCAAATGCTTGTTTTCTTTGCCAAGAGGAACATAGTACATAGATTTCCTTTTCATCTTCTTAATCTTATCCAGCAAATCTATTATATCTTCTTCTCGATCGAAATCCAACCCGTCCGCCTTCACAACTAAGAGCGGTGCAGCCTGGTAATTGAAAAAAAAATAATCAAAGGCTTCAATGATATCCTCTAAATATTTCTCTGAGATATTTTTCTCAAGAGCACTTCCTTCCCTGGCAATGCTTTTCAAGAGGGTTGGCAAAGAAATCTGGAGATAAATTACCAAATCAGGCTTGCCGACTCTCTCCCGAAACAAACTGTATATTCTTTCATAAACAATAAGCTCATCATCAGTGAGAGTTTGGTAGGCATAAATCTTATCTTTCTCAAACAGGTAATCACAGATGATCCTTTCCTCGAACAAATCCCTCTGCAGAAGGCTTACCTGCTGGTAGTACCTGTTCACCAAAAAGACAAGCTGGGCAAGAAAGGCAGCTCCTTCTTTTTCATTATGAAAATCTCTGAGATAAGGATTTTCGATCCTGTCAAAAATGACCTTGCCTCCAATCTTTTGGGATAAGATATTGGCCAATTTTGTCTTCCCAGATTTAAGAATCCCCTCTACGGCAATATGTTTGAATACTATTTGTTCTTTATCCGGCATGTTTTTTATTTAAGATTCTCTTTTTTCGTAACTCTTATAACCTCGATGAGCAAGGCAGCTTAAAAAATAACGAATATAGTAATATAAGTCAATTAAAAACAGTCGAATGCAGGTATTTGATTTATCAAACGTGCAAATCTATTTATATAATTAAAACTGTGTGTTTGATGAATAAAGATAAAAAGGGGACAGGCTACTTTTTCTTATTAAAGCGTTCAAATTATTAAAAAAGTAGCCTGTCCCCTTTTTTATTCTCTTATTTTATAAAACACGTCTGTTTGAAGGGGTTTGACTTATCTGTAGGATCCTAATTTATTTGTAGGGGCTTGATTCATCAAGCCCACCTTATAGAATGCACAAATAAATCGTTGGGTTTTCTTTATCAAATCCTAATCAAATAACCAAAAACATAAATCTAGCTCTTTTTAGACTGCTCTTTCTCGGGGACGACGATCCAGGCTATAATGTAAAATATCACCATAGGAAATAAAACTGATAACAGACTAATAGCCACAAAAAGGAGCCGCATTATATTCACATCCACGTCAAAATACTCGGCCAGCCCCCCACAAATACCTGCTATCATCCTCTGCTTGGAAGAGCGATAAAGTTTCTTTGCCATCTTAATTCTCTCCTAAAAGGAATTATTCCTCTCTAAGGATATTTCAATAAAAAGGTACGTAAAAAGCAATAAAAAGTTTCCTGATCCCATAACCTCAGCTATTTTGATGTCTCGTCACTACTTCTTTTTTTCTCAATATGGTTGTTCAGCTCTTTAACAAGATATTGGGGGTTTTCGATACCTTCTTCTTTTAAAAGTTCCCCTAAACTGCACCACAAAGGCTCCCCGCATCTTATACAGCGCACCCCATTGCGTGAAAGAAAACCGACGGCTTCCGGGAAATGCTCGACAAGCTCTTCAACAGGTGTATCTAACGAAACCTTAGTGGCCATTAATCCCCAAATTTTATCCCTTGAGCCAACGGAAGCTCTTTTGACCAGTTAATGGTATTTGTCTGCCGGCGCATATAACCTTTCCAGGAGTCTGAACCGGATTCTCTTCCTCCTCCTGTCTCCTTTTCTCCTCCAAAGGCACCCCCAATCTCGGCTCCAGAAGTCCCTATATTAACATTGGCTATACCACAGTCTGAACCCTCATGAGAGAGGAACTTTTCCGCTGTTAATAAATTTGTCGTAAATATGGCACTGGATAAACCCTGGGGAACTTCATTATGAAGCCTTATGGCTTCCTCGACGTCCTTGTATTCCAAAAGGTAAAGGATAGGGGCAAAAGTCTCATGATGAACAATATCTGTTTGTGATGGCATTTTGACAATGGTTGGCTCAACAAATTGTTCCCCCAATTCTTTAAGTCGATGACCGCCGTAGATTATTTCTCCGCCCTGTTCTTTGACTTTTTCTAAAGCAGCCATCATATCTTCCACTGCTGCCTTTGTTACGAGAGGCCCCATCAGAACTCCCTCCTCCAAAGGACTTCCAAGGCGCACTTGTTTGTAGGATTGGGCGATTCTCTGGGTCAAATCAGAAGCAATCGACTCGTGCATGATAATCCGCCTCGTAGAGGTACATCGCTGGCCCGCTGTCCCCACGGCTCCGAATAGAATTGTTCGAACGGCCATGTCCAGGTCTGCATCTTCGGTAACAATGATGGCGTTGTTACCTCCAAGCTCCAGGATTGTGCGTCCAAAGCGGCGGGCCGCAGCTTCTGACACTCTTCGTCCCATTTTAGTCGAGCCTGTGAAAGATATAAGAGGCAGCCGTTTGTCGTTAATCATTCTCTCTCCAACAACTGACCCAAATCCAATAACGATGTTGAAAATGCCTTTAAGCCCATGATCTGCCATGACTCTGTTACAGACATTCTGAACAGCAACGGCTGTCAAGGGAGTACTGGAAGATGGCTTCCAGACAATCGTATCTCCACAGGCTGCTGCGATAGCAGCATT
>CAYUXD010000268.1:0-3707 GCA_964448655.1 uncultured Eubacteriales bacterium | reverse complement strand
CCCGAATCAGCTTTTCAGATGGTAAAATTAGGTGAAGCTATAAATTTCTACAAAGAAGAGCCGGCTTCGGATTCTATTTTTCAGGTTTACAAAGAACAGTTTTCTTATGATAAGACTAATCTGAATGCACGCCTGGAATCAAGGGATGAAAGCTCTGAATATTGGATTCAAGAGAAGATAACCTTTGATGCCGCCTATGGCGGTGAGAGGGTAATAGCCATTCTTTTTCTTCCAAAAAATACATCGCCCCCTTATCAGACAGTCCTTTATTTCCCTGGCGGACAAGCGATTACTCGTAATTCGAGCAAAGATATTGTAACCGATTTGGAATTTAATGTATTCCTTTCTTTTATAGTGAAAAACGGCCGGGCTGCCCTCTATCCTGTTTATAAAGGAACTATGGAACGTAATTTTATACGGCCGATTCCCTGGGTTAATACTCATCAACAAGCTGAATATCGAATTCAACTGGTAAAAGATTTCAAAAGATGCATCGACTATCTTGAGACCCGTCAGGATATTGACAGCGGCAAGTTGGCCTATTACGGGATTAGCTGGGGTGGCGATTGGCCGGCATCAATCTTCCCGGCAGTGGAGAATCGTATTAAAGCAAGCGTTGTATTGGCCGGAGGTCTCTCAGATATAGGGCTCCCGGAAGTCCATCCATTTAATTATGTTACCCGCGTAAAAATTCCAACCTTGATGATAAACGGTAAATACGACGTTGCCTTCCCCTATGATACATCAATAAAGCCTATGTTTGATCTTTTAGGAACTCCGGATAAAGACAAGGAGCTGAAGCTATACGAAACTGACCATATCCCCCCCAGAACCGAATTCATCAAGGAAATCCTGGCCTGGCTCGACCGCTACCTCGGCCCGGTCAAATAGAGAGATTAAACCTCCATAAATAATGGGATCGTTAAATAATGGGGTCAGACCTCCATAACCTTCATAATTTTCTTTTTATGTTTAACTGGTGGGTTTGATGAATCAAACCCCTACATGGAAAATGTAGAAAATAAGGCCTGTTCCTAATTTCTGATCCATTTCTTGAAAAGCGGTGGGCTTGATAAATCAAGCCCCTACAATATAAATCAAATCCCCATAAAATAAAGAGGTGGATTTGATGAATTAAACCCCTACAATAAGTCAAGCCTCTACATTTTTTTTATTCTGTAGGGGCTTGATTTATCAAGCCCACATTTTTAATCGTACAAATAAATTAGTGTACAATAATGGGGCCTGGCCCCATTTTATTGACCGGAAGTATTTGCATGGCATTGACATCCCTACGATTTTTCTTGACAGGGAATAGTGCACCCGATAAAAAAATCTCTTCAGAAAGAAGGAGGTTTAAATGAGAGGGTATAAGAATTTAAAGAGAGTTTCTATTTTATTCCTTACTTTGTCTCTTTTGTCCTATTTTTTAAGTGCACAGACATCACCCGAAGCCTTTTTAAAGTTTAAAGTTGGTGCTGACCGCAAACTGGCTGACTACAGCCAAATCCAGGCTTATTTCCAAAAGCTCGATCAAGAATCGGGAAAAGTCAAGGTTTTAAATATCGGCGTTTCCACCCTTAACAAGCCGATGATCATGGCCGTGATTACCTCCGAGCAAAACATGGGCAAACTGGACTCTTATCGGGAAATTACGAAAAAGCTAAGAGATCCCAGAACCTTATCACCTGAAGAAGCCAAAAGGCTTTCGAAAGAAGGCAAGGTTATCCTGCTCATAACTTGCAACATCCACTCCACAGAAATCGCCTCCTCGCAAATGGCCATGGAACTTGCCTATAAATTAGCAACAGGGGATACTCCTTTTAACGCAGATAAAGTCCTGGAAGATGTTATCGTCCTGCTCGTTCCCACATCAAACCCTGACGGTCAGAAAATGGTTACCGACTGGTACCGAAAATATGTGGGCACCAAATACGAAGGAGGCCGTATGCCCTGGCTTTATCACCATTACGCAGGTCACGACGACAACCGTGACTGGTTTATGTTCAATCTTTCTGAAACGAGGGCTGTCAGTCAAGTCCTCTACCATGACTGGCTTCCTCAGATTCACATCGATGAACACCAGATGGGCTCTACCGACGCCCGGCTATTTATCCCTCCTTATATGGACCCTCCTACCCCCAATGTTCAGCCCCTTCTCTGGAGCAGCGTTAACCTCTGCGGATCAAACATGGCTTATGACCTACAGATGAATGGCTTTAAGGGTGTTGTCCATGGAAGAAGCTTTACAGGCTGGTGGATTGGTGCCTGCGACGACACTTCCTGGCTACATAATGTTGCAGGTATCCTGAGTGAAATGGCTTCGGTCAAAGTGGCCACTCCCATCTATGTCGAACCGACAGAAGTTCCCCAGGAATACTATGAAAAAAGAATAAATTTCCCTGACCCCTGGCCAGGAGGCTGGTGGAGGTTAAGAGATATAGTGGATTACGAGCTCACCCTTTCTTTTAGCCTGATAAGAACAGCTTATCTTCACAAGGAAGATTTCTTGTACAATTTTTACAGGATGTATAAGAATTCGATCGAAATAAGAGAAAAAAGTGAACCGTTTGCTTTCGTCATCTCCAGTAAACAGCGCGATTACCCTACAACACTCCGCATGCTTGAAATCCTTATGCTTGGTGGAGTGGAAATCCATCAAGCCAAAGAAGATTTTATGGCGGCAGGCAAGCTCTACCCGGCTGGCTCTTTTATCGTCAAGATGTCCCAGCCTTACAAGCCCTATGCTCAGGCTCTTCTCGAAAAGCAAAAGTATCCGAATATCCGTCAATATCCTGGCGGCCCGCCTGTTCCTCCTTATGATAATGCAGGCTGGACTCTTCCTCTCCAGATGGGAGTTTCCTGCGACCAGGTCGAAAATACCTTTGAGGCAAAACTCGAAAAACTGGAAAAGGTTCCCTACCCTTCTGCGGAATATCCAGAAAAATCTTCCCCGTATATCGTCTTTGATTCCCGGCAGAATGCGTCCTATTCCGCAGCCTTTGCTCTTCTTAAGAATAAAGTAGAGATGTACCGTTCCAAGGAAAAAATAGAGGAGAAAGCATTCAAGGCGGAGGCCGGAAGCTTCATCGTCAAGAATACGCCAGAAGTCCAGAAACTTCTCGCCGGTATCTTAGAAAAATGGCATCTCAACGCGTACGGGCTTGAAAATATTTCTGATATTCCCAAAGCTCCCCTGAACAATCCTCGAATCGGCCTCTACCAATCCTGGGCATCCAACATGGATGAGGGTTGGACGAGGTACGTCTTTGATGACCTGGGTGTCCCTTATAAAATCCTCCACAACAAAGACTTCAAAGAAACGCAGAAAGGAAAGACGAAAAAGCCCGTCGACTTGAAGGCCAACTACGATGTGATTGTTTTTGCCGATGAGAACGCTGAAATTATTAAATCAGGAAAACCCGATCCAACTTCCCGCTGGGCCCGTTATTTCACAGCCCCTCCTCCCGAATATGAAGGAGGTATCGGCCAAGAAGGAGTAGATGCCTTGAAGAGTTTTGTTGAGAAGGGAGGCGTCCTCGTCACTCTCAACGGTGCCTGCGGTCTCGTATTTAAAGAATTCAAACCTCCAGCTCGAAACGTCCTGGAAAAAGTAGAACGCAGCAAATTCTTCTGCCCCACTTCCATTTTAAAAATCGATGTCGACAACAAGTCTCCTGTTGGCTATGGGCTGCCCAAAGAAGCCG
>CAYUXD010000267.1:0-3713 GCA_964448655.1 uncultured Eubacteriales bacterium | reverse complement strand
CTTTGAAGGCATCCTGTGCTTAATGAATTATACGTAAAAGGATAAAAAAAGTCTTTTATTTATTTAACTTTTGACATCAAATTATTCCTTTGCTAAAGTAGGGATTCGATTAATCAAATGCCTGCATAAGACTTTTCTATGGTCGCCGTGGGAGCGGAGAGCTATGACAGACAGAAAAACAAATTTCTATCCCCTGATTGGGAAAAGGGAGGAATTTATGCGCAAGAATAAGATTCTCATTTCACTTTTTCTTTTAATAGCACTAACGGCCACACCTGTTCTGGCCCAGGGTAAAATCACAACTCCCAAGGAACACTTTGAGTTTACCCCAGGGGACGATTACTACCTGGCCAACTATACTCAATTCATGGCTTACTTGAAAAAACTTTCCCTGGAATCCAAGCGACTGTCTCTTGCCGGAATCGGGATAACAGCTGAAGAACGGCCGATGTACATGGCCATTATCACTTCTCCAGAGAATCAAAGGAAAATCAATCGTTATAAAGATATCTCAAAGAGATTGGCATCGGCTGAGGGGCTCACTGATAGCGAGGCTCAAGCACTAGCTTCTGAAGGACGGGCAGTGGTCTGGATTGATGGAGGCTTACACGGAACTGAAGTATTAGGAGCTCAGCAGTTGATAGAACTTGTCTATCAAATGGCGAGCCTGAATGATCCTGAGACGCTGAGAATCCTGAATGATGTCATTTTACTCGCCGTTCCCTCAAATCCAGATGGAATGGAGTTGGTTTCCGACTGGTATATGCGAGAAAAGGAACCAACCAAGCGGTCTTTGAGGGGACTTCCCCGCCTGTACCAAAAATACATCGGCCACGATAATAACCGTGACTCTTACATGGTCACTCAGCCTGAAACAGAAGCTGTTAACCGGGTGTTGTACCGGGAGTGGTTTCCTCAAATCGTATACAACCAGCATCAATCTGGTCCTGCAGGCACAGTTTTATTTGCTCCTCCCTTTCGCGATCCGTTCAACTACTGCTATGATCCTCTAGTTCCGTTGGGAATCGAGCTTGTCGGAGCTGCCATGCACAGTCGTTTTGTTGCCGAAGGAAAACCAGGGGCCACGATGAGATCAGGAGCAAGATATTCGACCTGGTGGAACGGCGGACTGCGCACCACTGCTTACTATCACAACATGATCGGCATTCTAACAGAAACCATCGGGAGCCCCACTCCGATGGAGATTCCGTTTCTTCCCGAGAAACAACTCCCTAAAAACGACCTTCCCGCTCCGATTGCTCCGCAGAAGTGGCATTTCCGCCAGTCAATAGAGTACTCGATTACGGCTGACAGGGCCATTCTCGACCTTGCCTCCAAGCACCGCGAAGATTTCCTGTTCAACATCTATCTTATGGGAAAAAACTCCATAGAACGTGGAAGCCGAGACCACTGGACTATCCATCCGCAGCGGATTGCTGCTGTCGAGGAGGCAATCAAAAAAGACAAAGCGCAGCGAGTAGGTTCCGGCCGGGACCGAGGTTATCCGCACAAGTATTATGAGATGCTTTTCGACCCAGCTGAGCGGGATCCCCGAGGCTACATCCTTCCCTCCAATCAGCCCGACTTTTTAACTGCGACCAAATTTGTTAATGCTCTCATCAAGAATGGAATCACTGTTCTTCGGGCAACTGATTCCTTCAAAGCAGGCGATAAGTCCTATCGTTCGGGTTCTTATATCGTCAAGGCCGTTCAAGCCTTCCGTCCCCACATCCTCTCCATGTTTGAACCTCAAGATCATCCAGATGATATTCCATATCCAGGTGGAGCGCCGATTCCACCCTACGATAATGCTGGTTGGACTTTGGCTTATCAAATGGGAGTAGAGTTTGACCGGATTCTTGAGAGCTTTGATGGCCCGTTCGAAAAAATAGAGGACCTTGCCCAGCCTCCTGCTGGAGAGGTTGCGCAGAGCAAGAATGCTGTTGGCTTTCTCTTAGACCACAGAATAAATGATGCCTTTATTGCTATCAACCGCCTCCTCCGAAGAAAAGAAGAAGTGTACTGGTTAAAAGACGCCTTTCAGGTTAAGGAAAAGACATATCCTGCTGGCACGATTTACATCCCAGCCAAGTCCTCCACTTTGGGCCAACTCGAGAATATGGCCAAGGAGATTGGGCTAAATTTTGAGGGCATAGACTCTAGGCCCTCAGGAGAGGCTTTCCGCTTGCAGCCATTACGCATTGGATTATGGGATCAATATGGAGGGTCAATACCTTCGGGTTGGGTACGGTGGTTACTCGAGCAGTTCGAGTTCCCCTTTAAAGTGGTCTACCCTGCTACTCTGGATGCTGGAAACCTGAATAAAAAATACGATGTACTCATCTTCGTCAACGATGCCATTCCTCTCAGCGACCGCCCTAGCGAAACTCGCTTTCCCTTTTTCTCTCAGCCTGAGCCAGAAAGCATTCCTCCAGAATTCCGCAAACAACTTGGCAATATAACCGTAGCTAAAACTGTTCCAAAGTTGCTTGAATTCTTGGAAAATGGCGGCACTCTGCTCGCGATCAGCAGTTCTACAAGTATGGGATACCATGCCGGTCTACCTATTACCAATGCCCTGGTTGAGAAGCTTCAGGATGGGAAGGAAAAACCATTACCCAGGGAAAAATATTTCGTACCAGGCTCAATTCTTCAAGTAAGCGTCGATAACACCAATCCTCTGGCTTACGGCTTACCCGAGAAAGTGGATGTATCTTTCAATAACAGCCCCGTTTTCCGGATAAAACCGGAAGCCGCTCAGGAAGGAGTGCGCTCAGTAGCCTGGTTTGATAACAAGAATCCTCTGCGAAGTGGCTGGGCCTGGGGAGAGCATTACCTGCAGGGAGGCATTGCGATTATTGAGGCCGATGTGGGGCAAGGCAAGCTTTTCTTGTACGGACCAGAAATAACCCGCAGGGCCCAACCCCATGGAACCTTTAAATTCCTGTTTAATGGAATTTACTATGGAGGGTCAACCAAAGTAGAGCTCGAATAGCCTTATTATTAAAAAGTATTTTAGTATCCTTTTGCCAGTCCATTCCCGCGTATATCGGCAGCTCCTGAAAAACGCACAGGTTTCCCTTCAGTATCATACTCAATCGTTAAGCCGTGAGCGTTGCCCAATCCTCTGACTACTCGGATGTTATGCCCCTTTTCTCTTAGAGCATTCTGTATCGAAGCTTCAATTCTATTTTCTACAAGTATTAAGTCTGGTTCTGCAAAACTGATGCGCGGCGCTGCGATCGCCTGATGAATATCCATCTTGAAATCGACCATATTCATGACCATCTGAGGAACGGTCTGGCCTATTGTATGACCGCCCGGTGTCCCCAGAGCAATCCAGGGTTTACCGTCCTTAAAAACAATTGTCGGACAATCGCCGGAAAGTTTCCTGTGGCCGGCGTGCGCGTCCATAGGATTCCCTTTAGGTTCGAACGTACAGTAAGCGAGCGAATTATTTAGCCAGATGCCAGTGCCCTGCACCATTATGCGGCAGCCAAATGAATTGCCCAGCGTCTGGGTTGCGCTGACTATGTTTCCCCATCTATCAGCCACAACAAAATGAGTCGTGTTCTTTTCCTGTTTAACCACGACTTGGGGTGGGCTAAACGGTCTTGCTTTCTCAAGGTCAATCTTGCCCACAACCTCTTTCCAATACTCTTCAGAAAGCAGCTTCTCCAGGGGTGGGGGATTAAATTCAGGATCCCCGGCAT
>CAYUXD010000266.1:0-3716 GCA_964448655.1 uncultured Eubacteriales bacterium | reverse complement strand
CGTCTTGCTTTTTGCCTGTCTCAAAAATCTCATACAAACGCACTAAAATTTCATTGCAAGGATGAAAGCGACTCAGATATCTCCTATCTTCAGGATGATATTTCGCCACTCTCCCCTGCCCATTTATAAAAAGAGCGGGATCGCCCGTTAATCCTCGGGGTCAGGCCTTATCCAACGGAATGCCATAAGGACAAGACGTAGGAAAATATCTTTTCCCGATGGCAAGGCCTGACCCCACAAATTAAATTGCGTTTTTTTGTATGAGCAAAAGCAAAAAGCAAGACCTGACCCCACTTTTCACACTTTTCATGCTTATTTTCTTAAGAAGATGAACTTTCCTTGACAATTTTTTTTTATTGAGAATAATTAAGATGAAAAAATACTGCTAGGAAAAGTAAAAATGCCAAAAAACAAAGAAATCTTCGAAGATACAACCTCGATCATTGAAGAAGTTGAAAATCAATTAGAGAAAATTTTCAAAAAGAAAAAACAGGAAATAGAGGAGGACCTAGAAGGAAAGATTCAGCAGGAGAAAAAAGAAGCGGAAAAGAAGATTCATCAAATTGAAAAGGAGCTTGAGGATGAAAAGGAGGCTTTGGTAAATTATCGAACCACGCTTGCTGAGTTTGAAAATAATAAGGCAGATACTAAAAGTCAGATAAAAGAACATATTGAAAGGGCGGTTCAATCCTTGACAGAAATAGATACTCTGACTACCCAAACCCTTGAGGAGCTAAAAAAAGTAATCGAGTTGAACCAGAAGCTTGAGGAATTCCATCAAGCAGCTGAAGAAAAAACCGCCATCTTGAAAAAAGACCTTGAAGAGAAATTCGGAATTGTGGCTGAAGGCCTGGAGGAAAAAGAACTTGAAAATGTTGATTTAAAGCAAGAGCTGACAAAACTGAAGAAGATTAAAGAACTGTTGGGTCCCACAGAGACGCCCGAATCTGAAACGAAGAGAACAAGGGAAAAAAGAAAAGCCGAAGAGGAAATTGAAGAATCAGAAGTGAGTAAAGAAGATGAACTTCATGTTGAAAAACCAAAGATGAATGAAGCTGCGGAATCCTCTTTATCTGAGGAGAATGAAGCAAAAGACAGAGAGCCATTGGCCAAAGGAGAATCGGAGGAGAGCATTTTAAAGGGTGAAACAGATTTTCAAGATGCATTCGAAACTCTTGCCAAGTTCCGGAAATCTGAAAGAGCCAAGAATGACGGTGAAGTGAGTTATTTTCAGAATAAGGATAAGATGATTCTGGACGGGGAAAGTTTTGTCTCAAACCTGAATAGAGACCTGGATGAAGCAAAAAAGCTTTTTACAAGACTCACTCAGGCTGAATCTCCAAAAGATCAGTTTTTTATAAAACAAGAAATCATAAGATATCAAAAGAGCCTTCGGAAAATTATATTAGGAAGTGTTCGATTGTGCGAAAAAGAAACCTGCTCTTTGCCTAAATATACCTCAGACATTTTGAATATGGACGTTCTCAAAGATATTCTTGAAAAGGTAAGCATGGAGAACTGGAGTAACCAAGATGATTTCCATTCTTTTGATGAGTTCACAAAAAAAATCAAAAATGCATATTATGAGCGAATCACTCCGTGGGCTACTTATTTAAAATCTGTGATTGAGGAATTAGGAATAGAATAGGTCGGGCTGTCTTAATGGGGTAGAGATGATCTCTCTTCTAAATCTAGAGAAGAAAAATAATCTCCCAAGATAGTCTTGTCTTCTGAGGAAAGATCTATAAATTTTAATCCTGAATAATAGCGGAAAAAATTCTTTTCGACTTTTTCAGAATAGACAACATCCGCTTTAAACTGATAGGCTTTATCCTTCAAAACTAACATCAAATCAAGAGTATGATCACGAGGAAGCTCTGATTCTGAGGAAATTTTTACTCCCACTAAACTTATGTTTATTGTCTGGGCCACGTTGCGAGCGCCATTTTTTTTGTATATAAGAACAGTGGAAGTATAGAACCTTTCGAACCTTCTTCTTTCCTGAAGGAGTTTTTTCTCGAAAGGTCTGATGATTTCTTCTTCCAGCTCATCGGTTGGTTTTCCGTAATAGACACAGACCCTGTTTTTAACCGTGGTTGAATCTTTCTTCACTTGTCCCCTTAAAGCTGAAGACTCTTTGCCCTTTGCTTCTGCCAGGGCAATATCTGCTTCATTAGCCATCTTTTTTAAATCACTTTTGGTTATCAACTCCAGGGAATCAATCCTCTCCTTTGTAAAATAAGTTATGCCAAAGCTCATGGTCAGGTTTTTTCTGGGTTGATATTCCTGGAATTTAAAATAATGTTCTTCGATATTTTTCCTTATCCTTTCCGTGAACAGGCAAGCTTCTTCCAGGTTTTTTAATCCTGTGAGAAAAAACAGGAATTCTTCTCCTCCATACCGGCAGAGAAAATCTTGATCTCTGGTCGAAGACTTAAGGGCCTCCGCCAACTCTCTAAGAAGTAGGTTTCCCGCTTCATGGCCGTTCCTGTCGTTATAGTTCTTAAACCAGTCGACATCACCCATCACCATGGCATATGATTCTTTTTCTTCGCGCCTCTTCCTCTGAGATTCCAGTTTCTGGATAACATTATCAAAGAAAGGATCAGGGCGCAGCAAACCTGTAAGGGCATCATACTGAATCAGATTTAGTTTTGTGATGGCTAAGGATATATGCTCGGATAGGGTACGCATAATTTGCTCGTCTTCCTTTGTGAAACCTTCCTGGCTCGATTCCTTGGAGTATATTTTGTCGTAGACTTCCAACACCCCTATGACTTCCCGGTCATGCATTATGGGGGCGCACAGGATGTTCTTCAAGGGAGGCTTAAATTGCTCCACATATCTTTTAGACATCCGAATGTCGTTAGATAAGTCAGTGATATTGATTCCCTGACGGTAACGGGCAACGAAGGCTGCAAAATCTTGTGAATCTATTAAGACGATATGCTTTGAAATATCAGGATGAAGCAGGAAAGCATCATCCCATACTAACGGCTTGAGGAATTTGCCGAGGGTCTCATCTTCATCCAGAATGTAAATTGAAATGCCGCTGGCCTGGATAATGTCTTTTATCTCGTAGACAGTATCCAGTAGACTTGTAACATCGTTAGCTACATAAATATTTTTTAGAATCTCCTCTATTTTCTGTTTTTCCTTTTTGAACCATATATGTTTTGTCTCTAACTCTAAACGCTTTTCTAGCTCTTTGATAATACTTTCATTTACAAAATTTTTAATCTCTTTGATTTCGGAGTAAGCATCCTTTATCTCAACTTTAGTGCGCTCAATATAATGTATAAGATTCTCCACTTCTATTTTGAGCAAGGAGTGTTCGGCCGCTTTCTTAAGAACCCTAAGGAAGGTTTTCTCGTCATGCTCTTCTAAAAGGATGATATGATAGTCTACATAGCGGTTCAAAGGCCATTCGTTAATTATTTCTTTAATTTTCTTTTCTTCACTTCCCGTGATAACGATGCTCATTTGCTTTTCTGGTAATCCTTTAAGGGAACGATAGCTGGCCAGAGAACAATCCACAACGAGCACATTGAAATCTATAGACTCAAGGAGGGAGATTGCCCTCTCTAGGTTGGAAGAAGAATGAGCAGTGCCAATTTTGCCGCATAACTTATCTAAAAGTGCTCTTTCTTCAGGATTTTTATTTAGAATGAGGATGTTTCCGCTGGTCATAAGTCCTGTTAAGAAGTCTTTTTATA
>CAYUXD010000265.1:0-3730 GCA_964448655.1 uncultured Eubacteriales bacterium | reverse complement strand
CTCGATGAGCGTATCTGCCGCATCTTCTTTCATTTGAATAAATTATAAATTTTTCCCGTTCACCAGTCAAACCCCAAGTCAATATAAGGGGTCAATATAAGGGGTCAGGTCTTGCTTTTTGCCTGTCTCAAAAATCTCATAAAAACGCTTTAAAATTTCACTGCTCCGAAAAAAGCGACATGGATATCTCCTATCTTCAGGATGAGATTTTACCACGCTCCCCTGCCCACATATATAGAGCGGGGTCGCCCGCAATCTACTACATTATTATAAATTGCGTTTGTATGAGTAAAAGCAAAAAGCAAGACCTGACCCCATTAATATTTGCCTTTCCAAATTCTATTTATTAAAATAATCGCGCTCGCTTCGACCAACATTAAAGAATGTCTAGGGAATTATGAGAATATAATGATAAATCCTCCAGCTCTCGCTTTTGAAGATCACTTCAATATTTCTCCTGCTGACCTCCAAAAAATTTTGAATATCTCGCTTTCCCGCGGCGGCGATTTCTCTGAGCTATACCTTGAGTATAAGATCTACAATTTTATAAACATGGAAGAAGATATCATCAAAGAGACTGCAGAGAGCATAAGTCTTGGATTGGGTATAAGAGTTTTATCGGGCGAAAAAACAGGATACGGCTATACAAACGACCTCTCCTTTGCCAAAATCAAAAAAGCTGCCCTTACAGCAGCCTCTATTGCCTCAAGCCGCACCTTGAGGGAGGCTTCGTCCCTGAATCCAGTCCAGTATCATCACAACTTTTATCCTGTCCTTGAATTACCTCATAAGGAATCTCTGGAGAAAAAAATATCATTTGTCAAAGAAACCTATCATTCTGCCCAGAATTTCGATCGAAAAATAAAGAAAGTGAAGGTTTCCCTCCTGGATCACACTCAGTTTGTGACCATTCTCAATTCAGAAGGATTAAAGGTCTCTGATGTCCGTCCTCTCATGAAACTGGCCTGTCTGGTTGTTGCTGAAAAAGAGGACAAAAGAGAGGCAGGCTTCTCTGGAGGTGGAGGAAGAGTGGGCATGGAATATTTCTCCGCCGACCTCACTCCCAAGCAAATAGGCAAAGACGCAGCAAAGGAAGCCCTGGAGCTTCTCGAAGCGGCCTTGCCACCTGCCGGGGAGATGCCTGTGGTGCTTGCCCCTGGTCACAGCGGAGTGTTAGTTCATGAAGCAGTAGGACATCTACTCGAAGCAGATTTTAATCGTAAAAAAACCTCGATCTTTTGGAATAAGATGGGAAAAAAAGTAGCCAGCAGCCAGGTTACGATCTACGATGACCCGACTATTCCCTATTTTCGAGGCTCTTATAATATGGATGATGAAGGGACAATCCCCAAAAAAACCCTTCTCATCGAAAAGGGAAAAATGGCAGGATTGCTTCAAGACAGGCTTTCAGCCAAATTGATGCGAAGACCTCTCACTGGTCACGGCCGAAGACAAGACTATTCATGCATTCCTATTCCAAGGATGAGCAATACTTATATAGACAGAGGAAAACACTCCCCGGATGAAATCATTAAATCTGTGAAAAAGGGATTTTATGCTCACAAATTCCTGGGAGGTCAGGTGGAAGATTCAGGAAAGTTCACCTTTTCAGTCAGCTCAGGCTATCTTATAGAAAACGGAAAACTTACCGCACCTGTGAAGCAGGCAACTCTTATCGGTACCAACATTGAGATCTTAAAAAATATTGAAATGATTGGCTCTGACCTTAAATTTGGCCTTCAAACAGGAACCTGCGGAAAAGAAGGCCAAGCGGTTCCGGTTATCGATGGCTGCCCCACGATAAAGATTTCCAGGATGACAGTGGGAGGACAATAGTGAAAAGGGAAAAATGCCCGTGAAGGTCAAAGAACTGGCAGAAAACCTGGTGGCTTTCGGAAAAAGCAACGGAGCGGATGAAGTGGAAATATCCATCCTGGATGGCTATGAATTCAGCGTCGATGTAAGATTGGGAAAAATAGAAAACCTGGTTGAGGCAGGTTCCAGGTCATTGGGCTTGAGAATCATCAAGGATAAAAAAACTGCCTTTGCCTCTTCTTCAGATTTATCCAGAGATACACTTGAGCACCTTGTAAAAAATGCCATAAAGCGGGCAAAGTTAGCCAGTCCTGATGAATTCTCGGGACTTCCCGCTCTCTCCAAGAAAAGAGTTGACATTCCATCTTTAAAACTTTTTGACCCTGAAATCCCAAACCTGGATTCTAAAAAGAAGATTGCTCTGGCTACAGAGACAGAAAAAATCGCTCTCGAGGATAAAAGAATCACAAACTCCCATGGATCAAGCTTTGAGACTAGAGAAATCAGAATAATTTTTGCAAACTCGAACGGCTTCCTCGAGGAATACAAGCAGACATTTTGCGGCCTGAGCCTCGGTCTGCTGGCTGGAGAAACAGACAATCAAGTTGAAGACTACTGGTCCTCCTCAAAGCTCCATTTCAAAGAGTTAGAGTCACCAGAAGAAGTTGCCAGAAAAGCGGTGGAGAGAACAGTTAGGCAAATTAAACCCAGGAAGATAAAGACACAAAAAGTTCCTGTTATCTTTGAATCCACGATGACCTCCTGGCTTCTTGGTTTTCTTTTTGCCTGTGTTTCTGGGGTGTCCATCTACCAGAAAACTTCCTTTTTGGTCGATAAGCTGGGAGAGAGGATTGGGAATGAAAGAGTGACTGTTTATGACGACGGCCTTATGCCCGGGAGGCTGGGCACAAGACCCTTTGACGCCGAAGGCGTACCCAGCCAAAAAACTCTGGTTGTGGATAAGGGAATACTTAAAAACTACCTTTGCAACACTTACGCTGCCCGGAAGCTGAAGCTCAGATCAACAGGAAGCTCAAGCGGTACCAGTGTCACTCCCAGTAATTTTTATCTCCAAGCTGGAAAGATCTCTCCAGAAAAAATCGTCTCCTCCCTGGAAAAGGGCCTAATCCTCGTCAGAACCATCGGGCATGGACTCAATCCTGTAACCGGAGATATCTCCAGAGGAGCATTCGGCTTATGGGTTGAAAAAGGAGAAATTGTCTATCCGGTTTCAGAGATAACCATCTCCGGGAATTTGGGAGAAATCTTGAATAATATAGAAGTTGTTGGAAATGACCTTGACTTCCGGAGTCCCCTCTCCGGCCCGACTATAAAAGTAAAGGAACTGACAGTAGCCGGCCAGTAATGAAGCAAAAAATGATGCGAACCTCTAATTTTACTGCACTAGCGTTTTCGCTCTTAAGCGAGTGTGCATTTAGCCTTCGAAAACATCCCCTTTGGTTACCTTCTGTGGAATCATAAACTTTTCAAAACTTTTAACAGGCAATCAATATCTTCGAAGTTATTGAAGATATTTACAGATACTCTGATGCCTTCTCCTCGAGCGCCGACAAAGATTTTATTTTTGGCAAGAGTTTTAATGCATCGTTTATTTTTGTCTTCGAGTGTGAATGTCACTATGGCTGAACGCTCCTTTTTTCTGGCAACAGGTGAGATAATCTTGATTTCCAGTTTTTTCAACCCCCTGATCAGATAATCTGTCAATTCCATGACACGATTCCGGATATTCTGAAATCCGATTGTTTTGAGGTAGTCCATGGCGGCTTGAAAGGCCAATAAAGGCTGCAGGTTGTATGTTCCAATAATGTACCTCTCGGCAGTTTCATGAAGACGGAAGGGAGTGTTTTTAGCCGTGTGGATGAAACTCCCTTCTTCGGGGGCCACAGACATCCAT
>CAYUXD010000264.1:0-3751 GCA_964448655.1 uncultured Eubacteriales bacterium | reverse complement strand
GTAGATATCTTTTAGAGCCTTGGAAATTTTATCTCTTAATTCCTGATAATTTATCGTATCCCAATCTATGTTTAATTGTTTAATGTCTAAGCCAAATTGGGAGGCGATCGCTTTCCTAAAGCCTTCAACATCCCAATCTTCGGGGGCCTTGTCCTTATTCGTATGATTATCCATAATCCATTCGACAAGGGTGACAATCAATTCCTGGATAAATTCCTTCATGTTTTTTCCATGAAGGACATCTTTTCTCTGGGTGTAGATGCTTTCTCGCTGCTTGTTCATCACATCGTCGTATTCCAGGAGGTGCTTCCGTATGGAAAAATTCTGTCCCTCTACCTGCTTTTGGGCTCTCTCGATGGCTTTGCTCACCATTTTGTGTTCGATAGGAACTCCCTCTGTCATGCCAATCCTGGACATCAAACCTGATATTCTGTCGCTTCCGAATATACGCATCAGGTCATCCTCTAGAGATAGATAAAAACGAGAAGAACCTGGATCTCCCTGCCTTCCGGATCTTCCTCTGAGCTGATTATCGATTCTTCTGGCCTCATGTCGTTCAGTACCGATGATATGGAGTCCGATTAAATCAACAACTTTTTCATGCTCTTGTTGAGCGATAGTACTCACTTCTGCCAGCGCTCTTTCCCATTCGTCTTGAGAGGCTTTTGTGGGATCAATTCCTTTTTTCCTCAGATTCTCTGAAGCTAAATATTCTGGGTTTCCTCCCAGGAGGATGTCCACGCCTCGGCCGGCCATGTTGGTGGCGATCGTGACTGCTTCCATCCTTCCCGCCTGAGCGATGATCTTGGCTTCCATCTCATGATACCTGGCGTTTAAGACGTCATGCTTTATTCCTCTTTTTCTCAATAGTGAGCTCAGATGCTCTGAATTTTCAATGGAAATTGTGCCCACCAGTACAGGGCGGCCTTTTTTGTTATTGGCCATGATTTCTTCAACAACAGCATCCCATTTTTCTCTTTGAGTTCGGTATATCACATCCTGGTACTCATAACGGACAAGAGGTTTATTGGTAGGGATTTCCACCACATCCAGCTTATAGATGGACTGGAATTCTGTGGCTTCTGTTACTGCCGTGCCAGTCATACCAGCCAGCTTGTCGTACATCCGGAAGTAATTCTGAAAAGTGATGGAGGCCAGAGTTTGATATTCTTCCTCTATGCGCACTCTTTCCTTGGCTTCCAGGGCTTGGTGCAGGCCGTCGCTGTAACGTCGTCCTGGCATCAGACGACCCGTGAATTCATCCACGATGATAACTTTTCCGTCCTTGACCATGTAATCCACATCCTTTTTGAACAGGTGATGCGCTTTTAATGCCTGGTTTATATGGTGGACCAAATCCATGTGAGCGAGGTCATACAGGTTGGAAACCTTGAGAAATTTTTCGGCCTCAGTCACACCGTCTTCTGTTAGAGTAGAGGTTCTTGTTTTTTCCTCAACCTGATAATGTTGGTTTTTGCTAAGACGGCGGATGAGGTTGTCCACTCGGTAATAAAGAGAAGTCGATTCTTCTGTTGGGCCCGATATGATGAGGGGGGTCCGGGCTTCATCAATGAGAATGCTGTCCACTTCATCCACAATGGCATAGTTGTGTTTTTTCTGGACGAGGTCAGAAAGACGAAATTTCATATTGTCCCGCAAGTAGTCGAAGCCGAATTCATTATTGGTTCCGTAGGTGATATCTTTTCGGTAGGCCTTCTGTCTTTCAAATTCATCCATATCGTGCTGAATCGTTCCTACCTCAAGACCGAGAAAATTAAATATTGGGCCCATCCACTCTGTGTCCCTTTTGGCCAGATAATCGTTTACTGTGACGATATGAACGCCATTTCCTTCCAGCGCGTTCAGATAGGCAGGGAGCGTAGCAACCAGAGTTTTTCCTTCTCCTGTCTTCATCTCTGCTATTTTCCCCTGGTGAAGAACAACGCCGCCCACAAGCTGAACATCAAAGTGGCGCATATTGATGGTCCTTTTACCGGCTTCGCGGACGACTGCAAAAGCTTCGATGAGAAGGTCATCAAGAGTCGCTCCTTGCGCTATTTTTTCCTTAAATTCTGCTGTTTTCGCCCGAAGCTGTTCGTCGCTCAGTTTTTGTATCTGAGGTTCGAGCTCGTTTATGGCATCGGCATAGGGTTGGAGCTTTTTCAGATCTCTTGCGTTTTTGGTGCCGAAAATTTTTTGAATCAGCAATTTATACATTTGAGTATTTTGTAACAGAAAGGCTTTCCCTTGTCAATTTAACGCATGTTTATGGGGTCAGACTTGCGAAACTTGAGTTTTTAAGAATGGGATGTAAGGGACAGAACCCAATTTGCGACGCTTATATCTATTGGTTTCATCAATATAAAAAAATTATCAGCTAAGGATTCTAATTTTTATGATAAGGATAGAAATTTGGAGTTTGCCCCTAAATTTGCTGGAATAATTCAAGTTTTGCAAGTCTAACCGTAGATTTGTTGACAGGGAAAAAATAATCCTATATTTTTAACGAAACCAGAATGCCTAAAAGAGAATTCTTAACCCTCAGAATGTCAAGCAAAACGAGGAATATTCTCCTCCTCATTCTCGCTTTTTTATTTTTCTCTCTCGTTTATCAATATTTTGTGAAAAAAGATATGACAGATTTTGGTGTTTGCTATCAGGGCGGGAAAAGAGTTCTTAAGGGCGAAGCCCTCTACCGAGTCTCAGACGGTCATCTTCAGTATAAATATTCTCCTGTTTCGGCTGTATTTTTTTCCGTATTCACATTGCTGCCCTACGAGTTAGCTAAATTCTTATGGTATTTATCAGAGCTTATCTTTTTGTTCCTCAGTCTGATCATATCTTATGATATTCTTCCCTCAAAGCAGAAGAAAAAAGGATTAGTCCTTATTTTCTCCTTTCTCGTCCTGGTTAAATTTTTTGGCAGAGAAATAGAGCTGGGGCAGGTAAATATTTTTATTTTTCTCCTGTTGATAATGATGATAAAAGCCTCGCTTAAAAAGAGTGATGTAAAGGGAGGATTGTTTTTGGGTTTTTCTTTAATTTTTAAGCCTTACGGATTGGTATTTTTGCCCTATTTCATCCTGAAAAAAAGGTTTAAGTTGATAGCTTCAGGACTTGGAACGGTTTTGATTGGGCTTATTTTGCCCGTGATTTTTTATGGTTTAAGGGGGAATATAACTATTTTAAAAGCGTGGCAGAAAACCTTATCTCAGTCTACTCCTGGCCTTATTGATCACTATGATAATGCTTCTATCTTTGCCTTTTTTTTAAAAATAGTGCCTGATGAGAGCAGAGAACTGGCATTTATATTTATTATTTGTTCTGGCCTCCTTATTGCTTTTTCTTTTTTGTGGATGATGATCTTGGGAAAGAGAGAGAATTTGAAGAAGCCTGAAGTTCTTGAGTATTCGTTCCTGTTCGTCTTAATTCCGCTTTTCTCTCCGTTGGCATGGTATTATAACTACCTTTACTCCATTCTGACTATTGTTTTTCTTATAAATTACTTAGATAAATTTTCCAAAGTCCTGAAGTATGTATTAATAGCAAATCTTATTATCATTGGAGGAAGCCTTAGAGAAGTATTGAGGAAAGAAGCTTTTCGCTTTTACACTGGATATTCCCTGGTTGTGATAAGCTATTTGATAGTCCTTTTTCATCTTTTTTATTTGAGAGTTAAAATTAAACTCGGTTCTAAACCGGGGTCAGACCTTTGAAACTTTTATAAGTTAAGCAAACTGGTGTAAGCTGG
>CAYUXD010000263.1:0-3778 GCA_964448655.1 uncultured Eubacteriales bacterium | reverse complement strand
CCTGCTCTTTTTTGCCATGCCTCTGAGAAAACTTCCTTAAACTGGGAGACGAGGGTGGAGATAATTTTCTTGGCTGAAATTCCTTTTGGAAAATGATAGGTTTCAGGAAAGAGGTATCCTTCAAGATTTGCGGCTTCTTTATCCAAGGAGGAGATAATCTCTGTCTTGGAAGAAGCCAGCAAAAATTCTTCTTCATCGGTAAAATGCAAGGATTCAAGATGGCGAGCGATTTCTTTTCTTGTCAGGCCTTCAGGAATGGTCAAGGAATGAAGGTAAACTTTCCCATCTGTGAGCATTTTTAGAATATCTTTTGGGGATAAAGGAAGATTAAACATATACTCTCCAGCTTTCAGACTTTTTGAAGAGTAATAAATGTTATACCCCAGAAGAAAAGACTGCCTATTTTTGATAACTCCTTTTTCTTTGAGGTTTTGAGCAATGTCATGGACTCCTTGTCCTTTATCAACCACGAAAAATATCTTTTTTGGTGAAGTCTTGGGAGCGAAATAGAATTCGAAGGAGAACCATGCTGAAAGGAGGAGAGGAATCACTGCTGCTACAACCAGAGCAATCTTAATGGTTTTAAGAAGCATGGTTCTTACCTCGTTTACTTTCAAGATAGCTTGAAAGGATAACAGAGGCCGCGATCTGGTCTTCTAAAATCTTTTTTCTTTTTGCTTTGATTTTTTGCTGGCTAAGAATCCGAAGAGCCTGTTTTGTTGTCAGTCGCTCGTCCCAAAAAATGATGGGAATTTTAAGTATCTTTTTAAGCCAACCGGCAAATTCTTTGGTTTTTTCAACCCGAGTGCCCGGGCTTCCATCCATTCTTAGAGGTAAACCCAGTACGATTTCGCCAATTTCGTATTTTGAAACAAGCTCCTTAAAGTATTTCTTGTCTTCTTCCTTGCTTTTTGATCGATAGCTGCCCAGAGTTTGAGCCGTGAGAAGAAGCTTATCGCTTACGGCGAGGCCGATGTGACTATCGCCATAGTCTATTCCCAGGACTCTCACGGGATGAAATTTTCCTTTCTTCCTTTCTTTTTTTGGTGCCTTTCCAAGCCCAGCTCGATAAGTTGTTCGAGGAGTTGGGGAAAGGGAAGTCCGCTGACTTCCCAAAGCTTAGGATACATACTGATTTCTGTAAAGCCTGGAATGGTGTTGAGCTCGCTTATGAAAATCTTTTCAGTTTTTTCTTCCATTAAGAAATCCACCCGCGCCATCCCCGAGCAGGAAACAGCCTTGTAAGTTTCGAGGGAAAGATGCTGTATTTCTTCAATTTGGGAGGAGGTAAGTTCTGCAGGGATTCCGAAGCGAGTCTTTCCTTCGATGTATTTATCTCTGTAATCGTAGAATTCTCTATAAGGGATGATTTCCCCTGGTAGCGAAGCTCGAGGAGAGTCATTTCCTAAAACGCTGCATTCCAACTCTCGCCCTTTGATCCCTTCTTCCACTAAGATTTTTTGATCGTAGCGGAATGCTTCATCCAGAGCGCCAGAAGTTTCTCCATATTCTTTAACTTTAGAAATTCCGACACTTGAGCCTAAACGGGCAGGTTTCACAAAAAAAGGAATCGGAAACTCTTTTTCAATTTTCGAAAGTATGGCCTCTTTTTTCTTCGCCCATTCTTGATCCTGGAGAATTATGTGTTTAACCACTGGCAGGTTTTTTGCTTTGAGGATTATTTTTGTCATGGCTTTGTCCATGCCTATAGCAGAATCCATTACAGATGCACCTACAAAAGGGACATCAGCCATTTCAAAAAGTCCCTGGATGGTCCCATCTTCACCATACGGGCCATGAAGCACAGGGAAATAGATATCCGCATCTATAGTAAGAGGCGAAACATTTTTGCTCCAGGGGAGGAAAGAAAAAAAATCGCCCTTATTCAGAGTGGAAGCTGCGAGGAGCGGTGATTCGACAATTTTCCAGTTGCCCTTCTTATTAATATAGATAGAAGTAATTTCAAATTTCTTTTTATCGAGGTTTTTGTAGATTGATGTAGCAGAGATAAGAGATACTTCATGTTCAGCGGAACGTCCGCCAAAGAGCAGAGCTATATTTGTCTTTTTATGCTTCAATTTCTTCAAGGAAGATTATTTTATAGGAATGGAGTTTCCTTGTCCAATGAAGAGTGGCAAGTGCTTCTCTATGGATATAAAACTTTTTAGATAAGGTTGAATTATGTTTTGGCCTTAAAGGGAATCTTTAAAGCTTTTGCTGGGATTGAACTTTATTCTCTTTTTTTTGGGTATGCTGATAACAGCTCCGGTTTTCGGATTTCTTCCTTTCCGTGCCTTTCTCGTTTTAACTTCGAAACTTCCAAACCCTGAAAAGGTCACTCTTTTCCCTTTTTTCAAGGAAGCCTTGATTCCTTCTATCATGGAATTAAAAGCCTTTTCCGCTTGAAGAAAAGTTGTCCCTGCATCCTTAGCCATTTTCATCGCTATTTCTTTTTTGTTCAAGGTGAACCTCCTTAGCTATTTTACCGTTTAGAAGCTTGCTTTATGTTATGAATAAGAAGGATTGATGTCAAGCAAAAATGGAAAAATGGTCATTTATTCAAGCTTTTCACTTTCCGTTATAAAAGGGAAAATCGTTGATCAGGCTGGGTGTTTCGAAAACACGCGTGATTTCCCCAGCGAGGAAATCCCGCTCGGATACAGGCTTTGCTCTCCTCTCCTGCCGTCGAGGAACCATGCCCGCTCAGCCTTGCTTAAGGTTTTTCTCAATCACCCATCCTGATCTCTTCTCTAACGCGGATTTGGAAATGCTTACGGCATTTGTACTTATATTGACAGATCTAAGGGATATAAATATAATAGGTCAAAGCGTTGAAAGGACGAAATTTACCAAAAGGAGCAATGATGAAAAACCTCATTCATAGAATACCCGGAAAAATCTTCTTTTCTTTAGTGTTGATTTCCCTCATCCTTTGTCTGGGAGAGGAAGTCCAGTCAAGTTCTTTAGATAGAGGAGAGAGCCAAGAGCAGGAAGTAAAGAAGGCGAGATTATACAAGGATATCTATCCTTTGATCTCTGAGTCTGACCTCTATTGTTCTTTTTTTATTTTGAAAAATAAGGATCAGCTGGACCTAAAAATCGTCAGTGCTGAAAGAACTGAGGAAAGATTGGTCCTTAGAGAGGGCGATATTTTTTATCTTAATAAAGGACAGAAGGACGGCCTTGAGAACGGTCAGCTTTTTTTAATACTGGAGGTCGGGCAGAAAATAAAAAATTACGGTAATCTTACTTTTATGAGAGGAAGAGCGAAGATTACTGATGCTAGAGTGAGCCGAGCCACTGCCAAACTGGACAAAGCATGCGCTCCGGTTATGGTAGGATATTCCCTCGTTCCTTTTGAAGAAAAGGGAAGGCTGCTGGGTAAAGACCTCGGTTACGATATCCTTGCTCGCGAAGGAGAAGGCTTAAAAGGAAAGATTATCTATGCCCAGGACGAGCATAACCTGATCGGAAGCGGAGACTGGGCACTCATTGATATTGGAGAGGAAGATGGCATCCAATTTGGACAGCAATTGGTAGTTTACGAGAGAGCGAAAAAAAAGGGCGCTCTTGTTAAGATAATCGGCAATTTAATCGTCATCAATGTCCAGAGGAAGACATCCACGGTAAAGGTTCTCTCTTGCAATAATCCTCTGAAAATTGATGATCTAGTTCAAACACATTTTAAATAATTCAGCAACTCAGCTTGCACATAGATATTGAAGCGGGCGTAGTTCAGTGGTAGAACGTCTGCTTGCCAAGCAGAAGGTCGTGGGTT
>CAYUXD010000262.1:0-3816 GCA_964448655.1 uncultured Eubacteriales bacterium | reverse complement strand
CTTTCCGTGGTTTTTGGCGGTCTAATAGTGTGGGCGCTTGACTTCCAGGTTAACATTTTTAGCTTCATGGGCGTAGACACTACGACCAGGATAAGCATCGTTAGTGGTGTTTTGGTGGGGCTGATGGGACAAGATGCCTACAAAATCATGAAGTTGATTCAGGAAAAGACCAAGAGCATAAAAGCTCAATAGACCTACAAATTCATAAATAATAAACGGATCATTCTTCTATTCAGCAAAATTTTCAGATAAAGAGATTAATCATATCTTCAAACAAAATTTAAGGAGGGGGGATGAATGAAAAAGAAGCCAAAAAAGAATGTGATAGTTCGACGAATCACAATTGATGAAAAGTTATCAGAAGATCTCATTCGGGTGTTGATCAGTCCGCTTAAAAAAGGGACTAGGAAATTTAGAGATCAGCTGGAATACTGGGAGGACGAGAAAGAAGAATTAGTCAGGCCTGATTCTTTTGCCGAAAAGATGGGTATTCCCTTTTCGAAAAAGAAAGAGTTTAAATGGGAAAATTTTATCTAGTGAAAGGCATTTCTCTCAGGAGAATTTGATGTTGTTGATATTAAGAAAACGCCTGGTAGGTTTGAGGTAAATCCCAGACGAAAAGAATTTTTAAGTATTGATGCTCTGGCAAAAAAGGACATCAAAAAACTCTATTTTAAAGTATTGGGGAGGGGATAAAATGGCGGAAGATATTAGTTCAAAAGATCTTGTTATCCATGTACTTAATGTTGGATTTGGAGACAATATTCTGATCGAGTTTCCAGCCAACGGCTCAGGGAAACGATCCTATGGGATCGTCGATTGTTATAGCTCGAAAAAGACTAAAAGCTACTTGGACAAATTGATCCCTGATCCATCAAAACGATCTCGATTGGCCTTTGTGTGTGCTACCCATCCGCACAGTGATCATATGATGGGTATTAAATCCATACTGGAGGATACTACATATCAGCCCTTGGAGTTTTGGGATAGCGGTTTTCGCCATAAATCAGATACTTACCGGAAAATTTTAAACACTCTTAATAATGAAAAGATCGATATGATACGAGTATCGTCTGGTATGGAGCGCTACTTTGGTAAAGTGCGGCTTACAGTGCTGGCACCATCGGTCGTGCTTCGCAATAAGTATGATACCTATGGAATAGACATGAACAATTCTTCTGTTGTTCTACGCCTCGAGCACCACGGCCAAGACGCGTTGGAAATGCGTTCACAGGAGTATAGAGGTGATATGAGTTTGGAAGCAGTGAGAAGCGCAGGAAAGTCGGTTGTGATTCTGGCTGGGGACGCAGAATTCGATAGCTGGGCGCAGGTATCCCATGAGTATCCTCGAGTGGAAAGATCAAGTACACATAAACCACTTGTAAAGAAAATGATCAATTATCTAGCCTGTTCAGTGGTGAAAGTAGCACATCACGGTAGTATGCACAGCTCGCCTCTGAATATATATGAAATAATGAGCCCTAAGCTGGCAATCATCTCAACAAAGCAGGAGCAGAGCACGAAAGAACAAGACGGGGTGAGCCTGACACGAGATATGTTTCCTCATCAGTCAGCGACGATAGCACTCGAGGAATGCGATGCCCATATCCTGACAACAGATGGCAGCTACGAATCCAAGATAAAGAAAGACGGGAAACAGAATGACCCAGAGATGGCTCATGAGGGCAGCATTGTGGTGGTTATGCCCCCGGGAGGAACTTTCCGCTCGAAAAAGTTGGATGATAAGAAAGAAGATGTTCCTGATCCACCGAATAAGATATAAAACAGTTCAACTGATTCAAGTACATAAATGTCGACGGATGGGCGATAAACCTTGACGTGGACGCGTTTGTGATCCGCTTGCTCAACAAGAATGGAACGGCGGGTAACAAGGATGCATTTGTCAGCTGCGTTGATGGAATGCGGCCGAAGCTCAAGGCAGACCCACGTCATCAGATGAATGGTCACGACCTGACGTCTCTCCTCACTTGGTATATCAAAAAGAAAGGCATTTCGGGCGAACGAGCTCGAGCTGTCAACGTGCGTGTGTATATGACAATGACACTTTGACCATCAAGCCCTGAAGCAAGAGTCTCTGTTTCGCGAGCTTGCTGCGCGCTTGGCCTGAGCTCACGACGTTGCCCCATACGAAAGTCATGAAAGAGGCAGGTATGCCCTTGTGACATGGGGCCAAGACTTTGATCAATACGCTGATAAGATTGGTGTTCGCAGACTGACAGACAAAGATAAAAAGGTATTTGCCATGAGATAGGTCCCCTAGCCTAGATAATCAATCCTCCCAGCCTTCCCTGTCCCCAGAGGAAGATTTTAGCGAGTTTACATAATAATTATTATCTCACGTGCCTTCAATCTATAAGTTTTTCAACAAGTTAGGAACTGCTTTTTTTATGAAAATTTCATCCCATCATTATCTAGAAAAAACGGGATTTTAATCTCCGAAAGAAAGCATTTATGGGAATTTATTAAATGGGAAAAGCAAAAAATTGGGCATAAATGGGAATTATTAAAATAGAGTGATATAAGGATTGGCCTTATTTATTTCAAGAAGCAAGGTGGAAGTGGAGTTTTTTAACTTAAATATATAACTATTTATAATTTTAGTTATGTTTTTATTGATAAAGTTTAAAAAATATGATAATCTTTTTTAAAGAAAAATGCAAAAAACAACGTTGGCTGTAAAAGTAAACTATAGTATTTTAAACCGCGTTAAGAAGTTTTGCCGAGAGAGGGGTATTAAATACGGTTTTTTTGTCGAGAAAGCTCTAGAAGAACGTTTGGAACGTGAAGAGCTTAAAGAAGATCTGTTAGATTTAAAAACATTGCGCGGACAAGAAAAAGAGGCGGTTCCCTTAGAGGAATATTTAGAAAAACGTCGTGTATAAAATCTTGCTCCTTTCCCAGGCGCAAAAAGACCTGGATGAGTTTCGGGGAAAAATATTCCAGCAAATCAAAGATAAAATATTATCCTTAAGTAAAAATCCTCGTCCTCATGGTTGTCTTAAATTAACAGCAGAAGAAGGTTACCGCTTGCGATCTGGTAATTACCGAATCATTTACCGCATCAATGATAATAAAAAAATCGTTTACATATACCGCATTAAGCACAGAAAAGAAGCTTACTAAGTCAACATAAATTCACCAAGTTGAGAGGAGCTTTAGGCGGACATCTGTTAATCTAAACTCACCCCTAAATAATAGAAATCCTTTCCCCAAAGCCCCAAAGTTTGACTCTTCCCTCATTAATTGCTATTTTTATTCTTAATTATGAGGTAAAATCATTTACTGAATTTTGATATAATAGATGCAATGATTGACACTGGACACAAGCTTGAAAAGATAGTCGAAAGCACCTCCCATTTAAGACAGGTGCGTAAGGCGGAACTTCAGTTTGGAGATTTGGTTCTTATTAAAACCCGGAATTCCCTCTACTCTATCAGTGTTCTTGAGTCTGACTGCTACCTTGTTTCCGGGGGGTGGTTCGATAGAAAGGGATTATCGCCTACGAAAGCATCCATTTCTGGATGTACATGGGGTGGCAGCATCATCAAGGTAGATACTCTTGCAGCTTGCGGACTTCGTCTTGAATTCGGAAATCGCGTTCTTACTACTCCTATTCAAAAAGTGTTTGTGGTGCATGGTAGCGGGAAGAATTAAAAGAATAAAATAAAAACCGGAAAAACTATCTCCTCTTTTATATTGTAAAAATCAAACAGGAAAGCAAATTCTTTTCCTTTACAAGAAAAAATAATGCTTGAATATTTAAGCAAATATGATTTTCCGCCATACAGGCCCCCC
>CAYUXD010000261.1:0-3818 GCA_964448655.1 uncultured Eubacteriales bacterium | reverse complement strand
ATGCGGCCAGTGCACGCCCTGCCGGGTCGGAAATTCATGGATAAATAAAATCGTTAAACGTATAGCAGAAGGGAAAGGAAAGAAGGAAGACATCGACAACATTGTGCGGTTGGCTTCAAACATCGAAGGGAAAACTCTTTGTCCCTTAGGAGATGCTGCAGCCATGCCTATTCTTTCCATCACCAAGAAGTTCAGGAAGGAGCTTGAATCTTACCTTTAGCCTTTAAAGCAGGAGAGAGCGAACGAGATGATAAGGATTTTCATAGATAAAGAACCTGTAGAAGTAGAGGAAGGCACAACTGTGCTGAAAGCCGCCGAGCTGGCCGGGATTCATATTCCTCATCTATGTTATCATCCTGCTTTTCCGCCAGAGGGAAGCTGCCGCATGTGTCTGGTCGAGATAGAGGGCTTGCCCAAGCTTGAGCTGGCTTGCTCGACCGTGGTCAAAGAAGAGATGAAAATCTCGACAAACAGTGCCAGGGTCGTTGAAGCCAGAAAAGCAGTGTTAGAATTTTTGCTGGCAGAGCACCCGCTTGATTGTCCCATCTGCGATAAAGCTGGAGACTGCAAACTCCAGGATTATTACGATGAATACGGGCTTTTTTCCAGTCAGTTTAGAGAGACTAAAGAAAAAAGAGAAAAAAAAATAAAGATAGGAAAGAGCCTTATTCTCGATCAGGAAAGATGCATTCTCTGTACTCGCTGTGTGCGGTTTCTAAAAAAAGTGACTGAAACGCAGGAGCTTGGCGTATTTCACCGCGGAGTCCATTCAAGTGTCAATATTTATGATGGGGCTACCGTCGTAAATAACTATACAGGCAACTTAGCTGAGATCTGTCCAGTGGGCGCCATCACCGACGAAGATTTCAGGTTTAAGATAAGAAGCTGGTTTTTAGAAAAAGGAGAGTCCATTTGCCCTCTCTGCAGTCGGGGCTGTAACATTCTGATTGAATATCACCCGGGTTTTCCACGTTTCAAGGTGCCAAAAAGAGTCTACAGGATTAAAGCCAGAGAAAATCCTGAGGTCAACGGTTTCTGGATCTGTGACCGTGGACGATACGGCTATTCATACATTGATGAGGGTAGAACTGATCAAATTATCATGAAAAAGAAAGAAGGGGAGGATGAACTTACATCGGAAAATATTTCCAAGCTCCTCGGAGAAAAAATAAAAAGCTTGTCTTCCGCCAAAAAAGCCTCCGGAATCGCCTTAATTCTTCATACCTGGCTTTCGAATGAGGAACTATTTCTCCTTCATAAAATCTTTAAGGATGAGCTAAAAGTAGAAAAGATATTCTTTGCAGACCTCCCTCAGGGAGAAGCAGACGGGTATTTACTCACATCAGAACCTAGCCCTAACAGAAGAGGGGCTCAAGAAATAGGTTTTGATATTAAGGCTGTGGATTTAGGTGTCTTGGCTGACGGAACGGATTTTCTCCTCGTTTTTGGTCCTTTTCTTTCTGGACTTTTCAGTTTGAAAGAGCTCAAAGGTGCTCTGGATAAGATAGAGACAAAAGTACTTTTCTCCTCCTATTCGAGTGGATTGAATTCTCTTTTCGATATAGCTATTCCCGTGGCTTTGATTGCTGAAAAGGAAGGTTCCTTGACGAATGTGGACGGAATAGTTCAGAGTTTTCAACCTGCTCTAGAACCGCCCGGAGAAAGCCTGCCCGAATGGAAAGTGCTGGCTGACCTGGGTGAGGAATTGGGAATAGATGCCAAGTTCTATAGTAAATTTTCCTCTCCAGGAACAATTTTAAGCGAGATGGGAAAGAAAATTCCTTTTTTCAAGAAAAAAAATGACTGAAACATTAACTGAAATGTTAATAATATTCATCAAGATTGTCTGTGCTCTGGTCTGGTTCCTTGCCCTTACTCTCTACCTGACCTGGCTGGAGAGAAAAGAGAGTGCACTCATCCAGGATAGGCTTGGCGCGAACAGAGCCTCAATCTTTGGAATACGCATCATCGGTCTTTTCCAGCCCTTTGCCGATGCTATTAAAATGATTTTTAAGGAAGATTTTGTGCCTTCCTTCTCCAGAAAATTTCTCCACGCGATGGCTCCTTTCATCTCTTTCTTTTTTGTGGCCATCACGATTGCAGCCATCCCTTTCGGAGACATCCTGCGCATTGGAGACCGGACTATAAACCTCCAGATACTTGATTTTAACGTAGGGCTTTTGTTTATCCTGGCTATGTTGTCTCTGGGAATATACGGTATTATTATCAGCGGTTGGGCTTCTAATAACAGGTATACTCTCACCGGAGGACTGAGAGGAGCAGCCCAGGTTATCTCTTATGAAGTGGCTCTGGGATTGTCTCTCATAGGCCTGATCATGGTCTATCCATCTTTGAGGCTTTCAAGCATTGTCCTCTATCAGGGAGAGCTTCTTTTTGGCTTCCTTCCAAAATGGGGAATTTTTCTCCAGCCCCTGGGATTCGTTATCTTTCTCTTTGCCGCTCTTGCTGAGACAAAAAGAGTCCCCTTTGATCTTCCAGAAGGGGAATCTGAAATCATAGGGTTTTTCACAGAATACAGTGGGCTTAAATGGGGCCTTTTCATGATGACAGATTTCATGGAAATCATCATTATCTCCACTTTGCTCACAACTCTTTTCTTTGGAGGCTGGCAGGTTCCCTGGCTGGCTTCGGACGGATTTCACTTCCCGTGGGGAGGAGAATTGTTGCTTCCTCATGTGGTCGTTGTTCTCTTTCAGGTCGCAGCTTTCAACATAAAGGTCTTCTTTTTCTGCTGGCTTCAGATTTTGATCCGCTGGACCTATCCTCGGTTTCGTTATGACCAGGTGATGGATTTAGGCTGGAAATTGCTTGTTCCCTTAAGCTTGGTTAATATCATCGGAACAGGCATTATTATGACTATCTAAGAAGATGATAAAAGCACTGGGATATTTTATCGAGATTATAAGGGGAATTTTGATTACAACCCGTCATTTTGTCGTGAATTTGTTCTTCCACATCCTGAAAGTTCTGGGGATAAAGACGAAGAGAAAGGGAGCTGTGACCATTCAGTACCCTGAACAAAAAAAAGAGATCGCTTCAAGACACCGGAGTTTGCACCGTCTCATGACCAGAGCAAATGGCAAACCTCGCTGTGTGGCCTGCATGCTGTGTGTTACGGTTTGTCCTTCTGAATGCATATATGTTGAGGCGGCTGAGGATCCTGATCCTGAAATCCAGAAATATCCTGCCAAGTTTATTATCGATTTAGGCCGATGTTGCTTCTGCGGGTTTTGTGTCGAAGCCTGTCCGGAGGATGCCATCCGTATGGACACAGGGAATGTCCACTTTGCTCAATACAGCCAACAGGATTTGATCTATGACCTGGATAAGCTCATCGGATGACAATCGATAGGATTTCCTTAGGCCAGTTTGAAATTTACGGCTTGAGAGACGGCTTTTTTTTTCTAGATGGGGGGGCTATGTTCGGGGTCGTGCCCAAAACTCTCTGGGAAAAGAAATTTCCTGCCGATGAAAAGAACAGGATAAAGTTGGCCTTAAATTCTATCCTGATAAAAACAGTACAAGAATTAATCCTGGTTGAAACAGGAATCGGCGGTGATTTAGACCCGAAATTTTACGACTATTACTCTGTCGAAAGAAAACCTGGACTGGTGCTTTCTCTAGAGAAACTGGGATATCAGGCCGAAGACATCGATTTCGTCATAAATACCCACCTTCACTTTGATCATTGTGGAGGGAATACTTATAAAGACGAAAAAGGGGAAGATGTTCCTGTATTCCCCAAAGCAAGATACATAATTCAGAAGGGAGAATGGGATTATGCTCTTCATCCCAGC
>CAYUXD010000260.1:0-3825 GCA_964448655.1 uncultured Eubacteriales bacterium | reverse complement strand
TCCTAATACAGACTTGATCTTGTTCTTATCCCGTTTGAGGAATTTGGACAATTTTTCTGCGCTGATTTTTTTCCTCTTATAAGCCTCTAGGGCTAAGCTTTTCAGCCGGCTGGATAGAATAACTCCTTTCGTCCCCTTTCCTAACCTATCCTCTTCAGCCAACTTTCCAAAAAATACTTCCTCGTAAGGAGATGGGTCGAGCTTCTGATACTCCTCAAATTTGGAGCGCGAAAGATATTCCAGGTCTTTAAGCGTTCGAAGCATGGCGAGAGCACTTACCCCGAAATAACGCCTAAGGTAAAGAACGTCCGCAAAACTTAGTTTCTTGGAATGAAAATCTTTATCAATGATCTTTTTGACCTTTCCGGGATGTATCAGGAAGCGGACCGCAAACGTTTGAGCAAACTTTTCGCGGGGATGGTAGAGAGAAACGTACTCATCGATAAAAATATCCGGATTGTCGATTATAGGCCCAGCGTTTCTATCTTTTAGGTAATGGCAGTATTCGTGGGCTGCGATCAAGGCCTGCTGGCCGATAGTTCGAGCGCTGTTTATCAAAGCGAAAGCTGCTCTTTCTACCTCAAAAAAGATAAATATACCTGAGATGTTTGATTTCTCTGGGATTGGCTGCCTCAAAATATGTAATCCGTTAAGCTCGAGCAGAGAGAAAATGTCCCGGACGGGTTCGTCTCCAAATCCCAGCCTGCGCCTTTCTTCATCCGCCATTCTCTCTGGTGATATATAGGCATAGATAGGACCGGGCTCAAGGCGGCGTCCAGTCAAATCTTCAAGATGGATGTACTCTTCGCAATATTTTTTAAACTTTTTTATTTCCGCTCTCGCTTTCTCATCCAGACCCTCCGCTCTGAGAATGATTTTAAAAGTTTCCTCTTTTTCTTTTAAGAAATAGGAGACATCTTTTCTAAAGTAATCGGCAAGAGCAGTTAAAGTTTCAAGGCTTGGCATTCTTTTTCCCAATTCAAGGAGGGAGATGAATTCGCTGGATAGACCTACACCTTTGGCTAAAGCATCTTGAGTAATCCCGAGCTCTTCTCTTTCCCTTCGGAGTCTTGTTCCTAGGATTCCAGGCATTTTTGCTCAGTCAAATCATTATTTTTAGCCAATATAACTCTGAGTTATAAAATTGTCAATAATTCCTAAGTTTTATTACTCAAAGTAATAATCGTGCTTTAAATATCCACATCGAGGCCGATTTCCAATTCGCCGGCTCGGCTCAGCACAAGCTCCGCAACGGATACGTCTTGAACTGCCAGGCCTACAGACTTGAAGAATGTCGTCTCCTCTTCTGATTCACGGCCAGAAATTTTACCTGCTGCTAATTCTCCTATTTCTCCGTGAATATGCCTATCTGAAATGAACCCTCCTTCTATGGGAATGATTATATCCCCTGCTTCGGCAAGTGCTGCCTGGCGAGAATCAACGATCACCTTGGATCGGACGACAGTGCGCGCCGGAATTTCCTGCATTTCTGGCATATAAGAGCCAACACCGTTTATGTGGACACCTGGCTTAAGGTCAGAGTCGTTGAACACAGGTCGAGAGGAAGTGGTAGCTGCACAGATAACATCAGCCTCGCTGACCGCTTGCTTGGGTGATTCAGCAACGAAAATATCTGCAGGAATTGGGTTTCCGTGTTTTTTCATTTCCTCAACATAAGCACTGGCAGCCCTGGGCACCACATCATAAACCCAGGCTTTTTCGATGGATCTAACTGTGCAGATCGCTTCTAATTGAGTACGGGATTGAGTCCCTGCTCCAAAAATAGCAGCCACGCGGGCATCTTTCCGGGACAAGAGATCAGTAGCAACGCCCGAGGCAGCCCCTGTGCGCAAAGCTGTAAGATAGGTTCCATCCATAACAGCCGTCGGCCGACCTGTCTCCGCGTCCACCACAATAACTACGGCATGAACCGTGGGAAGCTTTCTTTTCTGGTTATCTGGAAAAACTGAGACAATTTTAGCTCCCAGGGCCTCGCTATCAGCCAGATAAGCCGGCATAAAGAGAGTCACTCCCTTTCGCTTTTCCACTGGAATTTGAGTCCTTAAAGGCATTTCTGCCTTCCCCGAAGAGAGCTGAATGAAGGCTTTTTTGACTGTATCTATGGCTTCGGCCATGGTCACGGCTTCGGCCACTTCGTCACGAGTAAGTATTTTTAATTTCATCGTATTACACCACCCTTTTTTCTCCCTCTTGTTCTTTTTTTCCAAACCGGTCATAAGCAAATGGCTTCAAGTCAAAATTGGTTTGACCGTCCAGGATGAGTTGGCTCAGGATACGTCCTACTGCTGGTGCCTGTTGAAAACCGTGACCTGAAAAGCCGATAGCAGAGAAGAGTCCTTCAATGCCCGGAGCTTCACCGATTATCGGATTACTATCAGGAGTGATAGTATAAAGTCCTCCCCACCCCCGCAAGATCTCAGCTTTCTCCAGGACAGGAGCGCGGCGGATTGCGGCCTCGGTAACGTTTTCCAGAAAATCCCGGTCAACATTTAGATTAAAGCTCGAAGGCTCATCTGGATTACTCATCCCCATGATAATGCCTGGCTCTTCACCCCGGAAATAAAAGGTGACATCCTGATCAATGATCATCGGAACAGGCTTGGGAATGGCATCAAAGGATTTTGTCATGAATACCTGACGCCGGTAGGGTTTTACGGGCAAGTCAGGTCCGGCCATCCTGGCAACTTCTCCTCCCCAGGGTCCGGCTACATTAACGACAGCCGCTGCCGAGATTGAGCCTTTGGCTGTCTCAACTCCCTGAACTCTGCCGCCTGAGATGCTTATACCAGTTACCTTTGTCTTCTCTTCGATCCTGACACCGAGCTTTCTTGCAACATTCGCAAAACCCATTGCTGCAAGATAAGGATCTGCATAGCCATCTTTCGGACCAAATGTTCCCCCTTTCAGATCGTCAACATTCAAGTAGGGCCAGCGCTGCTTTATATCTTCAGGGGAAAGCACCTCTACAGGGACATCATGCTGTCTTTGAGTTTCAATGCCGGACAAAAAATCATTCCAGGTCTCTTCCTCCTGGGCTAAAAAAATATAGCCTACCTGGCGGAATTTAATATCGGCGCCGAATTCGTCCTCGAAGCGCTCATACACCCGAACAGATTCCTGTGACAGGCGAATATTGGCAGGGTTGGAGAATTGCTGACGAATACCTCCAACACTCAATCCAGTAGAAGCCTGAGCAAGAAGGTCTTTTTCCAGGACAACCACATCTGATACACCTCTCTTGGCCAGGCAATAAGCTGTACTGACTCCCATTATGCCGCCGCCGATGATGGCGACTTCGGCTGTTTTCTTCCAGTTTTTCATACTTGGTGTGACCTGTATAAAGGTTCTCGTTTTCCGGTTGCTATGACATTATTTTGCCGTCAACTAACCCCCGCCGTTTTTTCTTTTTTGTGATTTTCCGCCATCGCCAGACGCTCGCCAACCGGAGGATGAGAATAATAAAGAAGCTTAACCCACAACTCTGGATAGGCGTTTGAAAGATTCCGGTCTGCGAGTCCCGCCATGGCCGTCATAAACGCTTTTTTATCTTGAATGTTTTCCAGGGCGTATCGATCTGCCTTCTTCTCAAAATATCGTGAGAGCGCGTTGCTAAAAGGGCTGAAAAGAAAAACTGAAATGCCCCCTGCCATGATTACAAATACAGGAAAGAGGGTAAGATTCCAGCTGGTCGATGAGAGAAACTGGGCAAATATAGATCTCATTACCAAGTTCAATATGAAAAAGGCAACCACCCCCTCCAGAGTCCCGATAACAAGGTTTTTCCAGATATGCCTGTTCTTATAG
>CAYUXD010000259.1:0-3837 GCA_964448655.1 uncultured Eubacteriales bacterium | reverse complement strand
GTTTTTAAGGTTCCTATTCTGGTTGAAGTTCTGGCTCAGATTAAAGAAGGGAAATTTACCTTAAAAGATGAAATAAGCATCCAAAAGACAGATCAGCACCTTGGTAGTGGTATGCTTTCTGACCTAGAAGCACCGGGAATTAAGCTGTCTTTGAGAAACCTCATAACCATGATGATGATCATAAGTGACAATTCAGCCACGGATATTCTCTTAACCAAGGTCGGAGCAGAAAATGTCAACCAGCGCCTTCGAGGTTATGGAATAGAAGAGATCACAGTCAACAGAACCTGCCAGCATCTAATAATGGATTTGGTTGGGATGGATTATGAGAAATACAAGGGAATTTCCCTTGATGAATTCTCTGAGGTTTACAGAGCTGAGAGAAAGAAGGACCCTGAAGCCTTTGAGGATGCTTCAAAAAAATTTAGTCAGATAATGAAGGATCAGAGCACTCCTCGAGCCATGAACAGGCTTTTAGAGATGATCTACAAAAAAGAAGTGCTTGATGAGGAGAGTTGTGATCTCATTATTTCCGTGATGCTCGAATGTCAAACAGGGGAGGGGAGGATCAAGGGTGACCTTCCAGGTAGAACAAAGGTTGCTCACAAAACGGGTACAATCGGAGGAACAGTCAACGACAGCGGAATAATCTACTTACCTGACAATTTGGGCCATGTAGCCTTGACGATTTTTACGAAAGATATGACCTTGAAGGGAAAAGATGTGGAAGAAATAATCGCTCAGATTTCCAAATTTGTCTACGATTACTTCTATTTTACATCTTGATGAGAAATGTCATTCTTACTGTCATTTATTGAACCGTTTCAATAAACATGGTTAATTTTTGCTTTATATTGTTAATTTTAAATGGAATACAGGATTACTCAACAACAATTTAATAGTATTATGCCCATTGCGAGTGAGCGAAGGGAGCGTGGCAATCTCATATAATACAACGGAGGTTTTAAATGTTTTATAAAAGAAGTTTTAAGGCATTTATTTTTGTAATTTTTTTCTTTTTCTTTTCTTCTTTCATTTCAGGGGCGGAAACTGTCAAGACTCCTGCTGAGGAGACAAACTATACTGAGTACAGCCAATATGAAGAAATGACGGAATTTTTAAGTCATGTGAGTCATCTTTCAGAAAAGACGAAAGTCCAGATAATCGGCCAGACAAGAGATAGAAGAGATTATCCTTCAAAAGACCTCTACCTGTGTATCATAAGTGAAGAGGGAGCTGATTCTCCTCTTGATCTAAACCGGAAGAAGCCAACTTTTCTGCTCGTTGCATCCCAGCATGGAAATGAACAATCTGCTAAAGAAGCTGCTTTGTGGCTTATCAGAGACCTGGCGACAGGCAAGCTTGAGGCACTCCTTAAGAAGGTTAATTTCCTGATCATTCCCCAGGGAAATCCTTATGGGAATTGGTTCGACCAGCGCAGAAATGAACTGGATTTGGACCTGAACAGGGACCATGTCAAGATGGAGGGACCCGAAGTCGAGGCCATCCATCATGTTTTCAGGACCTGGATGCCTGAGGTAACAATGGATGTCCATGAAAAGGGTGATGATTTCTATCGTGTATCCATCGGCTGTGTTTCCAATGCAAATATCCACCAGAGTCTTCAAGAATTTTCTCGATCTAAGATATTAGCTGAAGTGCGGAAAAAGCTTGCGAAGAGACGCATCACCTTCTATGAATACCTTGTAACTCAGCCAATGGGAATCGACTCATCCGCTGGAGTGCAATATAGACAAGAAGATCTGGAGAGAAGGGAAATGATGAAACGCTACAGCACAGCTGACCTCAATGACGGCCGCAATAGTTTAGGGATTTATGAAACTCTATCTTTTATTCAGGAAGGGGCTTCCCGTCACGACCTTAAAACTTTGAGGCAAAGAACGAGCTGGCAGTATTACGGAATCAGATATTTCGCAGAAAGCGTTGCTGAGCGTGGAGAAGAAATTATCTCATTAGTGAATGACCTTCGGAAAAAACTTCTTGAAAGAGCAGGGATTTTTTCGGAAGATGATTTAGTTCATTTGAGAATGGAATATGCAAGGGATGAGAAAGAGCCAGAGTTGACTATAGAGAAATTCGAGCGAATTGAGGTTCCGATCAGAGGAGTTCTCAAAGTCGATAAAAAAGCAGGCGATCTTCTTACCCGGGACGATATTGCTCCTTATCCCTATCCTTCAGAGGACAGAGTCGTTAAAGAAGTCGTTAAGAATTGGTTTCCTAACGTGGAGCCAACTCTGAGTGTTTCGCGTCCTTTAGGTTATATCATTCCCGCCAAGCATCTGGATGTCGTGGAAACCCTTCTTCGTCATGACATAAAAGTTGAAATGTTTAGCAAAGACATCCATCTTGAGATCGAATCTTACCAGACTAAAGAAATTGTGCCGGCAACGTTCGATTACCTCCCTCCTCAAAAGATTGAAGTAGAAAAGAAAAGGCTCGAGACGATCATAAAACGAGGTGATTTTTATGTAAGCTGTGCGCAGTGCGCAGCCAACTTGGTTCCCTGCCTTCTTGAACCCCAGTCCGAGTACGGATTCATCCGCTACCGGAAGTTCAAGTTGGTTCCTGAGGCGGGCGATATCTTTCCTTTCTACAGATTCGTTGGAGAAAAAACATTACCCCTCATCCCCTATAAGAACTGGCGAAGATAAATAGGGGAGCTATTTTTTCTCTGTGAGTTCGAGATAAATCGTCTCGACAAGACTGAGCCATCGGCGTTCGCCTGGACGGGGAGGACGATCCTCCACATTGAAAATTTTCTTAATTTCCTCTAAGGATTTTCCTTCCTTGATAAGAGCCTTTATTTTTGTCTGTTTTTCTTCAAGAGATTTTATTACGCCTTCCACGTCACTGGGGCTGGCAATGTCGCCGTGGCCGTGGATAAAGGTGTCTGCGTCAAGTTTCAGAATGCTTTTTAAAGCTTTGACAAGCCCGAAGGAATTTCCGTTTTTGTGTTTATGGATTAAGGGGTCTCTTCCGAGAAACAGGAGATCTCCGAGGAAAGCGACTTTCTCATCAGGAAAATAGACAACGATATCTCCGCTTGTGTGAGCAGGACCAAAATGAAATAACTTGATCGTCTTGTCTCCAGAATGAAGCTTCAGTTTTTTGGAAAATGTAAGGCTAGGAAGGTAAGATCTCAGCTTTGGATCTTTGAAAGCATTATCCATATCCTTTCTTGTTTGATGATGAGCGACAATGATTACATCTGGCGGGAAGCCGACTAGGCCATTGACATGGTCGCCGTCGCTGTGGGTTAGAATAACATACTTTATGGGATTGGAAGTCAATTTTTTGATTTCAGCGATCATCTGTTTGGCTGATTCTTCGGTCATTTTTGCATCTATGACCAGAACCTCTTTTTCTCCGATGAAGAATCCAGCATTGGCGCCTCTTCCTCCCTTTACTTCATAGATATTTCCTTTGACCTGAGAGGCTTTAACAGGGGCAGGTTCTTGCTGTTGGGCAGTTATAGACGAAGAAAAAGAAAAGAACAAGATAAAAACCGTGAGAAAGATAAGCTTAAGGGCTTTTTTCATAGTAGACCTCCTTGAATTATATATTTCGTTCCCGAGAAAGCTCTTCTTCAGGAATGGAGTTACTCCCTTTTGTGTAGGTGTTTGATTTATCAGACACACATTTTATATTGTGTAGGGGCTTGATTTATCAAGCCCACCTTGTTTATTTGGGATGATTAATAATGCGGGCTTGATAAATCAAGCCCCTACAAAGAGGACTTCCTGTTTTTCCCATGTTTGATGAATCAAGCCCCTACAAAGAGGACTTCCTGTTTTTCCCATGTTTGATGAATCAAGC
>CAYUXD010000258.1:0-3851 GCA_964448655.1 uncultured Eubacteriales bacterium | reverse complement strand
GACACCTTGGTTTCTCCGAGGAGCAGCTCAATCAACCGGAAAAATATTCCCTTGAAAATCTTTTGCCGGAGGTTTTGGAAACAGTAAAAGTATATGAAGATAGATACGGAAAGAAAATTCCTGTTATCGCTGCTGGGGGGATCTTCAACGGAAAGGATATAGCTCGGATGATCTCCCTGGGGGCGGCAGGAGTCCAAATGGCTACTCGTTTCGTCTGCACTGAGGAGTGCGATGTCTCCCAGGAATTCAAACAGGCTTACCTTGACGTCAAAGAAGAGGATATTGTCATCATAAAAAGTCCTGTCGGCATGCCAGGAAGAGCCATTCAGAATAAATTTTTGAGGAATTTGGAAGTTAAGGGTAAACTTAAAATCAAGTGTCCTTACAGGTGTCTTTCTGTCTGTAAAGTAGATAAGGCGAGGTATTGCATTGCTCTGGCTCTTGTTAACTCTTACTTCGGGGATGTTGACAATGGTCTCATTTTCTGTGGGCAGAATGCTTACCGTATCGACAGGATAGTAACTGTAAAAGAACTCATTGCAGACCTTCTTGCTGAGCTCGAAGCGGCTTGAGCAGGTCTTATAGCATCAGTTAGCCCTCGGAACGATTCTTTGATCATTAATTGTAGGTTTTTTAACAAAGAGTTTTTATCAAAGATGTTCACTGATTATTCCGTATTTTTCAAGTTTTGAACCTGGAATACTTATCCTCCGCATGGCGCCGCTGTAACAGGGGTTCATCTCCCTTCCTATTAAAATTTTTTCTTTACAAATAAGAATAGCTACTATATAGTATTGGTATGAGATTAAAAGATAAGAACGATTCTCTGGATTTCTTCAGAGAAAAATGTAGAGAGCATAGTCTCAAGGTGACCCCACAGCGTACACTTATATATACGGAACTGCTTAAGTCGAAAGACCACCCTAATGCAGATGTTCTTTTCAGTAGAGTCAATAAGATATTTCCTGATATTTCATTGGATACTGTGAATCGAACGCTTTTAACATTTCATAATATCGGAATTGTCAATATTGTTGAGGGATATGGAGAACCAAGACGTTTTGATCCAGATATTGAGAATCATCACCACTTTAGATGCGTTAAATGCAACTCAATAACAGATTTTGATTACAACTTGGATGATAATCTAAAAGTACCGGAGGAAATTCATAAAAAATTTTTTGTACTGAATAAAAAAGTCCTCTTAGAGGGTTATTGCGATAAATGCCGTAAAAAAATATAAATTTTTTTCAGTTTATAATAGGAATAGATACTATTTATAATCAATAACTAAATAGAAATAAGGATTTATTATTAATTATAAACGAAGGTAAGAATATCCCCGGCTAATTTCTGTTTAAAAGAATAAGGGTGGGAATAAGAAATTCAAAAATAAGGAGATTTAACATGGCAAAAGCCAAAAAGACTTTTACAACTGCCTTTGGTATCCCTGTCCCAGACGATCAGAATAGTCTGACGGCGGGCGAGCGCGGTCCTGTCTTGATGCAGGACGTTCACCTGTTGGAGAAGCTGGGCCATTTTGACCGCGAGCGTATCCCCGAACGTGTTGTTCATGCTAAAGGAGCAGGAGCAGGTGGTTATTTTGAGGTAACTGCGGATGTAACAAAGTACACCAGGGCCAAGTTTCTTTCGGAAGTTGGCAAGAAGACCGAAGTCTTTGCCCGTTTTTCTACAGTGGGGGGCGAGAAGGGATCTGCTGATGCTGCACGCGATCCTCGCGGATTTGCGGTGAAATTCTATACCGAGGAGGGCAACTATGACTTTGTCGGCAACAACACCCCAGTTTTCTTCATCCGTGATCCTCTTAAGTTCTCCGATTTCATCCATACTCAAAAGAGGCATCCAGCTACTAACTGCAAGGACCCTGACATGTTTTGGGACTTTCTCTCTTTGACTCCGGAATCAATCCACCAAGTCACAATTCTGTTCTCAGACCGAGGCACTCCGGCCACATTTCGCAACATGAACGGCTACAGCAGTCATACCTATAAATGGTACAACGACAAGGGCGAGTATTTCTGGGTGCAGTACCATTTCAAGACCGACCAGGGCATAAAGAACCTTACCCGAGAGGAGGCGACTCGCCTAGCGGGCGATGATCCTGATCATGCCACCCGAGACTTGTATCAGGCCGTTGAGCGCGGCGATTACCCGTCCTGGACGCTTGAGATGCAGATTATGAGACCAGAACAGGCAAAAGATTATCATTGGGATATCTTTGACATTACGAAGGTCTGGCCCCATGCTGAAGTCCCTTCCATCAAGGTAGGCAAGTTGGTCCTAAACCGCAACCCTGTCAATTATTTTGCAGAGGTGGAGCAGGCGGCCTTCTGTCCAGGAAATCTTGTGCCAGGTATTGCAGCATCACCCGACAAGATGCTTCAAGCCCGTCTTTTCTCCTATCACGATACCCATATCCACCGTCTAGGGCCGAACTATCATCTTCTACCAGTGAACGCACCTAAGAATGCTCCTGAGAGCAGTTACCAGCGTGATGGTTTCATGCGCTTTGACGCCAACGGAGAAGGCGGACCAAATTATTGGCCCAACAGCTTCGGCGGCCCAGAACCAGATCCAAATACGGGAGAGCCACGCTTTGAGGTCTCCGGTCTTGCAGCTCGTCATCCATTTACTCATCCCAACGATGACTTCCAACAGGCCGGGGATCTGTATCGCAAAGTGATGACCGATGAAGATAGGGATCATCTGATCGGTAATATTGTGGATCATCTAGGAGGCCCACAGAAACGCATCCAGCTGCGTCAGACAGCTCTCTTCTATAAGGCTGATCCTGAATATGGACGTCGTGTTGCCGAGGGGTTAGGGCTGGATGTTAAGGAGGTTGAGCGCTTGGCCGGGATGTCACAGGAAAAGAGGGCCAAGGCTACAGCTGAATAAGCCTACGCCAAGCCGAAATAAATCCTTTCAATCCGGGCACCGAGGCTTCCTTTTATCCTAATGGATGGGCTTTCTCGATTACTGCCCAAGGATGCCCGAGTACGGCTTATCGAAAATATTATGTATGACCTTTAGATGGTGCTATAATTTATGCAGAAAAGCAGGAGCCGCAATAAAATATTAAAGAAAGTCTTTAAATCCTAATGCATAATTTCGGTCGTTTAAAAAATCTCCATGGTAAAAGTGTGAATGGTTACACGCTCCATATGGGAGAACTAAAACAGCTTCGTTTTAGTGGCTGGAAAGATTTTAGATTATACATTCGAGACTCTCGCGGCGCACTCAGCGGATTCCCCGTTATTAAGGGCATTTACAGCGCAGGAGGAAAAGACGGAGTGAAACCATGGATGGACATAGAATATTATGAAGAGCTTGAATTTTTAAAGGAGAAAGAAACAAAAGATAGCTTAATTTTAAGCTCAAACAGTTTGGATCGTAAGCTTTTTAAGCATCTCGGGAATATCATTCCTCCGGGCGGCCATCTAATGGTCTCTTATGAAGGGGAACAGATAATTCATACAAATACAATAAAATCTCTTAGCATGGGTATCCCACCTGCAGCCACAGCTCTTGGTTTTCTCATTTTTCAAGGTGGTTTTCAGCTTATAAAGGATTGGTATCTTTCTGAAGGGGGCCATGAAGGACCCCGTAAGCTTTGGGGAGAAAAAGCGCCTGATGATACTTGGGCTAAGACTTTTTATAAAAAAACGGCTCAACAAATATATCAGTTTTTAGAAAGTAAACAAAATTTAGCTCACGAGGAGTTACTAGGACCAGCAATTCAGCGGTCAAAAGAAATATTAGAGATAATCAAAAAGCATTATAAAGGCAAGTTAGAACCAGGGTGATAAATAAAAAAAATATAATTTACA
>CAYUXD010000257.1:0-3881 GCA_964448655.1 uncultured Eubacteriales bacterium | reverse complement strand
TCGGTGTAAACCTCGACATGAAAGCCAGGCCCGGACTCTTTTCCTGCAAGACCCACCCCGGCATCCACAATTTCAACCGTGGGCACATCACAATAATCGTATTTTATTTCTGCCTCTTCAAGAACGATGTTTACCGTTGTTACATCCGGGCTTTGACCGGCAGATGTGGTGAGTACAGGCAATTTAGCCTTGGGGATTCCTGTCTCTGTATAGCCAGGCATTGTTAGACCGAGAAAAAGAATGAAAGAGAGGGGCAAAGTTAAACTTAATATCTTTAATTTTTTCATCTTAAACACCATCTCCTTTTATGTATTTAATTCAAACGCAGTTAATTCATTGATACATTGTCATTGCGGGGAGCGTAGAAGATTCCTTCGCTTTGCTCGGAACAGGCTTAGCAATCTCAACCTTCTAGGAGATTGCTTCGTTTCACTCGCAACGGAGGATTGCTTCGCCCCTGCGGGGCACGCAATGACAGGTAAGGAATCTTTTTCGTTCCTCACAATAACATTCAATTTAATGCGTTTGTACCCGTTTATTTTCGTAGATATGGTTCGTCGTTGATACAAATAACTCAAACCTCATTGCACGAAACTACTTCTCTTCCTTCTTCTTGGGCGGTTCCTGTGGTACCATTTTATCATACTTGACAACTTCCCTGAGCCACCATTCAGGGTACTGCGGCTTGTTCGCTTTCCTCTTTTCAACATCATAGTGCCATAAGTGATTGTACTTGACGAGTAGTTGGTCGCCAAGCTCCCACCAGGCATCGATAACTCTATTTGCATTATTTACACAGTAGTCGGTTAAGAATTCTTTGGCCTCGGCGGGGTCCTTCTTGTAGAGTTCATGAGCGAATTTGTCGACGGTGGGCGTCTTAGTCACGGTGCTCCCTTCCCACTTTTCCTGAGCCTTTCTGACGTCTTGGATGGCCTCAGAGTAAACAACCTGTGTATGGAAATCCACATAATCAGATGCCCAGCGCGCCGACTTTCTGTTAAACACCCAGTGGTCTCCAATTTTAAAGGACTCCGGTATTTTGGTAATACCGGCGTAAAGAGGCATGAAGCAGGATGTATCCTGAGCACCGAAGGCCAGCCAGACGATCCCTCCGATAATATCCGGCAGCCAGTCCCTGCACTGGGTGACAGTTACGTATTCGGCTCGATTCACACTTATAGAACGGGTCGTATTATAGGTCATATCATCAAGCTTGAAAGGCCGTGGAAGGTAGTTCGGGTTTTTGAATGGGCCGCCCTGAAGACCTCTAACAGAGTCAAACGGAGTTCCTTGGCACTTGTCCCGGGTGATGTTCATCACATCCTGCACCGACAGTTTCTTTTCCGGCTTTACCGAGAAGGGAAGTTCCATGTTGGGTGTCTCCGGGCTGAATTTACGGGATGGAGCCACGATATCAAAAAATCGCCAGAGACGAACACGTGCTCCCCTGGAGCTTGCGGCACTGTACTCGCTTGGAGAGTAGGCTTTCTTCCAGCTAAACGGCTCACCACTCTTTGGATTATAGTAGCCGTTATCCTTGGCATAAGAAATAACATTCGGAGAAGCCATGAAATAATCCGAATTCTTGAGGTCGATTTCGCCTATCCTGGATTCATTCGGGCAGAGACTGACCTGGTCATCCGGCACTCTCTGAGCGCACCAGATCGAGCCCGGCTTTCCGCTTTCCGGAGTCCACAACGGTCCAACGGGCATGATCTCGAAAATCCAGACTTCTTTCGGGTCGGCTACTGCCAGCATCTCTCCGTCGTCATAAAACCCGTATCCATGCTTTTCTGTTATTTCTCCCATGAACTTGATGGCCTCGCGGGCTGTCTTGTATCTTTCCATGGCCAGAAGCGTCAGCATTGATAAGTCGATTTTAGCCGAAGGAGTCGGATTTTTCATCTTATCGCGGCAACCGATGGTCGATTCTCCTATGGCCAGCTGCTGGTCATTCATGTACCCGAACATTCCATGGAGATAAGCATAAGTATGGGGCACTTGAGGAATCTCAAGGCCGGTAAACTCCTCCTTATACTTTTCCCATTTAAGTCCTTCTTCTGGGGGCCACGTCTTATACTGCGCTATGTGATAAATTTTACGAGTAGAGCCTGGCTCGTGATCAGCCGCGGGCACGCTTCGCCATGTCCAGTCACAAAGGTTGCAGTCGCAGGTATGGGTGGTCATTACCGAGCCATCCACTGAGGCATCTTTCGCGACAATGATTACAGTACAGCCATCTGGCGAAAATTCTGCCAGGTCCCAATCACAGTTTTCATATTCTGGCGGTGCAGATACCAGGGCGCTGAGTAAGATTCCTATAGCCAACAGGGTGCCTACGATTAAAAATAGCTTTTTTAAATTCACTTTTTACCTCCTTAAAAACCCATAATTTTTTGAATTATGCACGTAAAAAGAAGCTGATTATTCATAACTTCTAACTCTCAACTCCTACCTCGCATAAATTCAGAAAAATTATATAATTTTTCGGCGCAATGCCAAAATTATATAAAAATATATATCAAGTTATAATTATTGTTCGATAAGTCTTGACATTCGGGCTTTTCACTTTTTAGCTGGTTCCTGCGGTTCCAGGTTGTGATACTTAATAACCTCTTTGAGCCACGATTCAGGATAAGGCAAATTGGTCCGTTTTCTATTCTCTTCATCATAAATGCTAAGGTGATTGTACTTGACGAGCAAGTAGTCGCCCAGTTCCCACCAGGCATCAATGACTTTTTCGGCGTTATTTACACAGTAATCAGTTAAATATTCGGCTGCAAGCGCCGGGTCCTGCCCGTACAGTTCTTTAGCCGTTATATCGATGGCTGGCACTCTTTCTATTGCTGATCTCTCCCATTCTGCTTGGGCCTTTTTGACATCCTTTATAGCGTGAGAGTATGCCACCAAAGTATGGAAATCAACGTAATCAAACGCCCATCTTGCAGATTCTCTATTGAAAATCCAGTGATCTCCGATGCTGAAGGACTCAGGAATTGCAGTTATCCCGGCATAGAGGGGCATGTAACATGATGTGTCCTGAGCACCAAAGGCAAGCCAAACGATCCCGCCGATTGGAGCCGGCAGCCAATCCCTGCATTGGGTAACAGTCGTGTATTCTGCCCGGTTGACGCTGATTGCTCGGGGCATATTGTAAGTTTTGCCCTCAACTTTAACGGGTCTTGGATGATAGTTCGGGTTACTGAAAGGTCCTCCTCTAAGTCCTTCTGCCGGATCAAAAGGCGTCCTCTCGTATTTGTCCCGTGTGATGTCTATGACGTCCTGTAATGATAGCTTTTTGTCTGGCTTCACTGAGAAGGGGAATTCCATGTTAGGTGTTTCCGGACTAAAATTACGGGAGGGACTGACAAGATCAAAAAAACGCCAGAGGCGAGCTCTTGTCCCTCCGCTGCTGGCTGCGCTGGCCTCGGTGGGGGAGTAGGCCCTCTTCCAGCTAAATGCCTCACCGCTCTCAGGATCATAGTAACCATTCTCTACTGCATAGGAAATAACATTCGAGGAAGCCAAGAAATAGTCCGGATTGTCCAAATCGATCTCCCCGATTCTCGATTCATTCGGACAGACGCTGACATGGTCATCTGGAACCCTCTGGGCACACCATATCACACCCGGGCTCCCGCTTTTTGGAGTCCATAAGGGTCCGACCGGAATGATCTCAAACACCCAGACTTCTTCCGGATCAGCCACTGCGAGCATTTCTCCTGAATCGTGAAAACCGTATCCATTCTTTTCAGCCAATGAGCCCATGGTCTTGATGGCTTCCCGTGCAGTTTTGCATCTCTCCATGGCGATTAGTGTCAGCGTTGTTATGTCAAACACGCCAGATGGTGTAGGATTTTCCATCTTGCGGCGGCAGCCGA
>CAYUXD010000256.1:0-3912 GCA_964448655.1 uncultured Eubacteriales bacterium | reverse complement strand
AACACAGATTGGATTGGCGCAGTTATTGCAGACTATAGGCAGAAGGAATTCCTTTGAATCGGGATATTGACCTTTTTCTATTTTTTTTACCCAGCTCCTCCAGACGCCAAGCGGCACATCGTTTTCACTCTTGCAGGCCACAGCACAGGCGTTGCAGCCGATGCACTTCCTCAAGTCGATCAGCATGGCGTACCGTTTTTTCTTATTGCTCATGACTTTGTTGCATTATTCTTTATCGTTATTTTCTTTGTCGTTCTTAATATGATCGCCCTCTTCCTGGTCGAGCTTATCTTGCTCCACTTTATCCAAATCGCTATTATCTTGATCGCCGATATCTTTCTCATCCTGATTTTGACCGCCCATCTCTTTATCGCCCTCGACTTGTTCTGTTTTTGTTTTTTCTTTCTCCGGTGCTTCTTCTTTTATTTTCATGCTTTCATACCATGTCTTCATCCCGCCAGCTATCGTCTTCCGCGATTTATACCCGAAGAAGACGCCCATTCCTAGGAGAAGAAGGATAGCAAATCCACTGCTCATATAATTGAGCTTGACCCATCTTATCGAATCGAGGTGTGTCGGGCCCAGGAGAGAGCGAGCCTTAGAACGGACATCATGGCAGCGGGAACAAAAATCCTTGTAAGGACGTTTAGCGCCGTGAGCGGAATCATCATAATGACAGTTGAGGCACACTTTCATATCAAACCTCTCCGAGAGGTCGCCCTTGCGATGTCCAGATATCTTTCCTAAAGAGGAGCCCTTGAAGATTCCTTTAACCATAACCTCGGCATGGCATATGCTGCAGGTCTCTCCCACATTATCCTCATGGACGGACGATGATGGGTCATCATGGGGAAGGATGTGGTGTTTTGTATGACAGTGGTAGCAGAGGGGAAGTTCTTTATTTGGGGAAGGAGCGGCAAAGGTTAAGTGAATATTTTTTTGATATTCTTCTGCTTCTTCAGGATGGCAGCGGGCACAATCCACATCGATGAAACCTTCCCTGAAATGGAGATATGGATTGGCATTTGTATGGCAATCCACGCAAACCAAGTTGCCTTTGTGGTGGATATCCTGTGACCATTCCTCTGGATCAACGAAGACTGAGCGTATCTTCCCGTCGCTTGTGATCTGCGAGATATCGGGCTTACCGTGGCAGGAAAGACAATCTTGATCTGTATATGCGGAAATTTGAGAAAAAGATCGGCTAAAAGAGAAGATTAAAAAAACGAAAAAAATCAACGGACATTTTTTTAGATGCATCCCTCTCAAACGCCTTACTTAAGTAATGCTGTGATTGTTCTTTGATGCCGTTTGTTTTTTGTGGATGAAACTATCCTCTTCATCTTAACTCTGCGGGTTCTAATCATACAATTCTTAAAAGGGAATAGCAACGCCCCAGGTCAGTTTATAAAATTTTTGCTTGTTTCCCAACGGACTTGTCTTTATGTCCTTCCAGATGCCTCCGCCTGCGGATAATTCCAACCAGTTTAAAAACCTTATTCGTATGATCAGGTCTGCTACGTGAGTTTGTCCGCGAGAAAATAACTTCTCTGTCTGATAAAAAATCTGAAAATGGATACCCACTTGATCTTCAAACCACCTCCCAACCCTAAGGCCATATTCGTAGCGGGGAGTATCGCCTGAAAGGTCGAGATATCCTTTCTGCCTTGTGTTCTTGAGTAAGTACCAGAAAAAAGGTTCGATATAGAAATCTCCTTTTTTAGACGGAAGCCCAAGACCTATATAATTGCGGTTGACGTAGAAGTGGCTTTGATTTACGACGCTCTTGTGATCTGAGTCATGATTGCTGTCGTGACCTATAATCAAGACAATGCTTTCTGAAAGGAATTGTCTGAGCGAGAAGTGCCAATCGAATTTAGTGCGGCTACGATTGTCGTCATGAGTCACGAGCTGGGCAAGGAAGACTGTGTTTTCCGTAATAAAGATGATGTTTCGAAACCCATAATTCCATCTATCTGCTGTTCCACTGAGATCATTATAACTGGGAAACGTGCTGGGAAGTTGGAGATGGCCGAAAAACTCTCCATGGAGGGTGATTTTCTTTTCTTGGCTGACCGGCTTTTTCTCAAAATAGGGACGGTAGATAAAGAGTACGTAAGAATAAACTGAATCAGGAACGAGAAAACATGAAAACAATAAAAAGAAAAAAACAATACTTATACGTTTTTTAAAATTCACGGTCCGTCAGTATTCACAGCCTTAAAGGTTCATATTTTTTTCTTTTTGCTTCTTACTGTCAAGATTATTTTAAAGAAAAAAGGGGACAGGCTACTTTTTCTGCAAGAAAGAGGACAGTCTCTATTATGTGCGATCAGGCCTTGCCATCGGGAAAAGGTGTTTTCCCGCCTTTGATTACCGGGGTCAGACTTTATTATGAAGTGATGTTTAAGGACGAGATGCAGTCAAATTTAGACCGTTATGACGAAGTCTGACCCCAAGATGATAAAGCCTGATTCCAACATCAGAAAATGCAGCCTGTCCTTTTTTAATTTTTAAGGCTTAAAATGAGAGGAGAGAAAAGGTATAATAACTTCCTTTGATTTCCGGGAGACAGGATTTTGTTTAAATAATAGATTGAGGAAGGAATATTATTTTCGTTTGAGAGGGGAAACATGAGCGAGAAATGGGACGTGGCAATTTTGGGAGGTGGCCCTGGTGGATACGTTGCTGCTATCAGGGCAGCTCAGCTTAAAAAAAGAGTTGTTCTTGTCGAGAAAGATAGAATAGGCGGGACATGCATGAATTATGGATGTATTCCCGCTAAATATCTCTTGCATCAGACAAGAATTTATAAAGAGCTAAAAGAAAATAAGAATATTGAAGGCCCTATAGAAAAGATAAAATGCAACTGGAAAAAAGTTCAAGAGGAAAAGAACAAAGTTGTAGAGAGGTTGGTGAAGGGGATAGAGTTCCTTATGAGGAAAAACGGAATAGAAATTATCAAAGGAGAAGGTTTTATAAAGAGCGAGAAGCAAATTGCTGTTAAGACAGAAGGAGGAGAGAAAATTCTTGAGTCAGATAAGATTATTCTTGCCACGGGCAGCAGGCCGGCAGCGCTTCCTTTCCTTGAACCAAACGGGAAGGAAGTTGTAACATCTCGTGAAACGCTTGAGTTTGATGATATTCCCAAAAGAATGTTGATTGTGGGAGCTGGCGCAGTCGGACTTGAAATGGGCTCGATTTACCAGAGGCTTGGTTCGGACGTTTCAGTCCTTGAAATTATGCCCTTCATACTTCCTGGCAGCGACGGGGAAATGGCCACCCGGTTGGAAAGGATCCTCAACAGCCAGGGATTCAAAATCCATACTCAGCTGAGAATAGAAGAAAGCAGCATCAAGGAAGGCAGGGTAAGCCTTAAAGGCACCAACCTTAAAACTCAATCTGCGTTTGAGTTTGAGGCAGAAAAAGTTCTCTTGGCGACAGGAAGAAAGCCCAACACTGAAGGTCTGGCAGGAAAAGATTTTAAACTTCTACTGGATGAGCAGGGGTTTGTCAAAGTTAACTCTCAGCTGGAAACAAGCATTCCTGGTATCTATGCCATAGGAGATGTGATCGGTGGATATCTTCTTGCTCATAAAGCATCGCATGAAGGAGATCGCCGCGGCCCACGGAGTGCCATACGAGGATGTAGCCAGCCTGGAGAGGATGGCGCACATCTGGAACGCCGCCAGGTCCTACGCGGACCACAACGGCTTCTCGGAGGAGGACACCCAGACCCTAATTTAACTTATGCGCATGATTTGGTTGAGATAATGTATGGCAAAGATTCGCCTGATTTTGGTGCAGCATCGGATGGTGATGGTGATCGTAATATGATTTTAGGCAATCATTTTTTTGTAACGCCATCTGATAGTTTAGCTTTAATAGCCGCTAATGCACATTTAATCCCCG
>CAYUXD010000255.1:0-3916 GCA_964448655.1 uncultured Eubacteriales bacterium | reverse complement strand
TTTTCAAACTATCCACCTTTACGCTCCTGCCTGCCATCAATTCCACGCATACCTCATCTGATATTTCTGGAGTATCAGGTAATCCAAGTTCTATGACCTCATTATGGATTTCACTTCTTTTGCTGTAATAATCAGTAACAACTCGCCAGATATCCAACTTATCAGCATCACGAAGTAATTTTGTAAAAAACAGACACCTTTCTGTTTCTCCTCCAGGAAGTTCTGTACGGTTATGATGAGCAATAGCACACAAGATGAGCTCACCTGTTGAATGATCAATACCTTTTAATACAGAGTTTTCGCGAAGAATTTTAATTCCCAGCTGGGCATGGTCTTCGGATCTCAGATCCAAAAATGTACCGTAGCGGGCATACTGCACAAATCGACCCACATCATGCAAAAGCGCTATAACTTCTGCCAGATGAAGGTCTTCTTGATTCAAATCCAAGCTTTTCCCGATCTCTATAATCTCGGTGCATACGCGCCTGGTATGATGCTCTTTCATATCCATATTTTGCTGAATAACAGGATCTTCCGACCGAAATGTTTTCACATATTCAGCAAACCATGATCTCAATGCTGAAAGAATTTCCTGATCAATCATATTTACCGCTGTCTATATTCTTCATGTTAATAATTTTTTACCTAAAATACTATTCATCAGCAATCTTTACCACTGCCCTGGGTTCCTTTCTCACTCCTTTTTTAAACTTCCACACTCCAAATTATCTCAGGAGGCATAACTCCGTCAAGAGTAAGTAGAATTTTGTCGAAAAAATTATAAGGTTAAGATTCATTCTTGTCATTCTTGCAAAAATAAAGCGCCCTGTTTATGCAAAATCAATTAGCCTGATTTATTCATAAATTATGCCGACACCAATATTTATTTTCATTGATATCTGCTCGTTACGCTGATTTCACTTCTAGCAGAACATTTAATCGGTCTCAAATGTTTTTTTTATTTTATGTCGGCATAATTTACCCTTTGGGCGGGCCGATTTCACCGCATCTGCTTCGTTACAGGGCATTTGTGGTGGAAGGACTCGCATAATCTCTCCCCCGCTAGGGCTAAACGCTGCACGACTCGCCCAGGGAGTGAACACTTTAAGCCTCGATCACCATCTCCTGCGCTACGAAGAGGGATACCGCTTCCTGGAGGATATATCATTCTTGACTGTTCAACGTAAAGCTTTGCTGATTTGAAGCTTTTTTACCATCTCATCACTGGAATTTAGAAAAATAATTTTATAAAATAATATATGAAGATTAAATGAGCAAAATATTAACCAGAAAAGAAATTGACTGCCTTTTATTAGAGGAGAAATAGAAATGCCACTGTATGAATATAAATGTTTGGATTGCGGAGAGGTCTTCGAAGTCTTACAGAGCAGCTACAAACAAAATCCTGATTTGCTATGCAAGAATTGTGGGAGCAGCCACCTTAAAAAACTCGTTTCAAGTTTCTCTGCACGGCTTAACTCAAGTAGTGAATCAGAAAGTTGTCCTACCGGTACCTGTGGTCTGACGTACAAAAAATAGATTGCTCCTTATGTGGTCATCGGAGGGACTTTAGGCATGGTTATAGGTGCATTTTTAGCAGGGATTATACAAACTTTAGTCTTAGCGATTATCTTTGTTATCGTTTCTCTCATTACTGTATCTGGAATTTATCTGGATAGAGCTGTCCCCAGACTTGCCCAGAAAATTAATCCAAATGCGAAATTTATCTTGGGTACAACATTAAGTAATTAGCGCCCCCGACGGGATTTGAACCCGTGTTGCCGCCTTGAAAGGGCGATGTCCTAGACCAAGCTAGACGACAGGGGCGTTCGTGACGTGGTGAGCCGTGCTGGACTCGAACCAGCGACACCCGGCTTAAAAGGCCGGTGCTCTCCCTCTGAGCTAACGGCCCAAAAAGAGCAATAACGTATTTAAAATTATAAGAAAAAAACGAGTTAATATCAGTTGATGAGTTCAAACTTAGTTATTTTCCACTGTCCTCGGCGGTGAACATTCAAAACTTCGTCTTTGAGACCATACATCCTCAAATAAAGCTTGTAATTCTTCGTACCTTCTTTACCTACTACTTTTACTTCAACTTCCTTAGAATGAACCTCTCCGGTTAAATCTCTTATATTAGTAATATCGCCAGCTCCGAGAGAAAAACTGGTAATTTGTTCCTCTCTTGCCGTAGCTGCTTTAGCCTCATTATAATCTGTTTGTAATTGTTGATGGGTTGCATATATTTCATCGTATGTGGCCTGAAGTTCCTTGACTTTATTCTCGGCCGCTCTTCTTGCCGTCCTTGTTCGAGCCTGGTCCCGTTCATACTCAGCATCAAGCAGTTCATCCTTCGCATCAAGGGTTATCCCGACAGATTCTTCTACTTTCTTCTTTAACTCCAGCTCCAATCTGTTCATTTCAGGCAATGTAGCTGGCTCAATTTTTTCTTCACGTACACTTATTATCTCCCAGCTTTCTACATCCATCGAAATCGGCTCCAAGGCCATGGTCGACATCGTGGTCACATCGTTCAAGATTATTGCATTAAAATATCTTTTCAAAATACCTTCTTCAGGGTGCGACGTGCAACTTTGCAAGATAAATAAAAGGAGAATAACACCTATTGTATAAAGGCTCTTTCTTTTCATCATTCCTCCTTCTTATGTAAAATTAATTTACTTGTTCTAAATTTTACTTTCTTTTCAAGTAAAAAAGCAAGCTTAAATAACTGGGATTCTTGAAAAAATTTTCTCATAATCTGAATTCCCAAGGGCAGCTTTTGTTGGCTTAAGCCAACGGGGGTAGAAATGGCAGGAATTCCAGCAGGGTTAGCTGACACTTTAAATATATCAGAGAGGTACATGGCAATGGGATCTTCTTTCTCTCCAATCAAAAAAGCGGGCTCGGTTGGAAAGGACAATCTTTATCATTTGGGGCTCTAGAAGCGATCTCTCCTCTTTTGTCAATTTAAAATTGCTCAAAGCACAGACATGAGCGATGTTAATTTTGGGCTTCATTTTTAGAGAATTATATGGCGTACCATCTAAAAAATCAATTTTGGAAATTTTTTCAATTAGCAAGCTTACCAAGGACTTTTGGGAAAACGAGTGAAAAAAAGTAAACTCCAGTTGATTTTTTCTCTTGACATTGCTTTATTCATATATTTAAATAATGTACCAAAAAAATGATGCATATAAGACATAATAAACTCACTATATTATTATATTCTGCCAAAGAAGAATTCTTTCTATAAATGAAATATAAATACAAGGACGAAAGTGAGCTCTTGAAAGCATTCGCTCACCCTATGCGTTTGCAAATAATAGAGCTACTAATATCAGGACTCCCCCTAGAAGGATGTAGCGTTAATTCAATACAGAAAAAAATAGGAATCCCTCAACCTACAGTTTCTCAGCACCTCCAGATATTAAGGAACAAAGGTATAATTGATGGAAGCAAAAAGGGAGTAGAAGTATGTTATAAAGTGATAGATAAGCGTGTTGCTAAAATCTTGCAAATACTTAAGAAATAATTTATTCGTTAATATATCTAATTATTATGATATTATAATAATTAGATATGGAAGACAGCCGCAATGGAGGACAGTTAAAATTCAAGTAATTATGCCTACTAATGAGCTCAAATGCAATTCGTTCAAGGAGAGGTTTGGGATTTTTATAAGTGTTTCAGGGCGTGAAAAAGTGAAGTACCCAAAATGCAACTCAGCTAATTTATCTCAAATACTTAGTGGATCTTATGTGATAGGTACAGAGCATGGTAAGGGGTCTTGTTCTTGCAATACCAGTAGTTTCCCATCATGCTCAACCCGCGGTATAAAAAAAGAAAAAAGGAGGAACGATGGCTGAAAGGATAGGCGTATATGTGTGTAAATGTGGACCAAACATAGGAGACA
>CAYUXD010000254.1:0-3946 GCA_964448655.1 uncultured Eubacteriales bacterium | reverse complement strand
GTCCTCATCCAGAAACCTGTACTCGAAAGGATAGCCCAGGTTCATCTCGTCCCAGGTCTTTTCCAGAGAGGCCAGAGTGGCAGACACGTTGACGGACCGGGTCTTCACATACATGCGCCTCAGCCACCCGGGAAACATTTTAAATACCAGGGGCTCGATCTTGTAGTGAAGGTTCTGGAAATGGGCATCCTTCATGACGCCGATGATCTGGCCGTCGATATTCCAGAATCCGAATCTCTTTCCCACCACGGGTTTTTCAAGCCCCATTCGTCTTACGGCTTCCTCATTGACGATGAAGGCGGTTTCAGGATCGGCGGAATATTCCCGCGAAAAGCTCCGGCCTTCAACCAGGGGGATTTCGAAAGTCTCGATGTAATCATAATCCACGAAGTCAGCCTTGATCTCCATTTTTGCATCAGGGGGTCTTCCTTCCCACATCGGGGTGCCGGGGGAGCTCTGGATATTGGTGGGAAGCGCCATGGAGGCGGTGACATGGAAGACATCGGGATTTTGCAGAAACCGCTCGCGGATAGATCCGTACTTGTCGTGGAGTTCGCCGTGGATACTCAAATAGATGATGTGCTCCCGGTTAAAACCCAGATCAATGTTTCTCATGTAGGAAAGCTGGCGGGAAATTATGAGCGTTCCGATGATGAGAAAGACAGACAGCGTAAACTGGAAAATAACCAGCACCTTTCTAAACAGAGGATTGGCCCGGGATGAGCGCTCGGCACTTTTAAGGATCCGGATAGGCTGGAACGCGGATAGGAAGAGCGCTGGGTAGCTGCCGGATAAAATGCCGGTCACCAGGGCCAGGCCGATAAATCCGAGTAAGAGAATGGGATTGTTCCACCAGCCTGATCTGAGTTGTTTGCCAGAGAGGGTGTTGAACAGCGGAAGCATTAACTCCAGGAGAATAAGGGCGATCACCAGGGCGAAGAGCGCTATCAGAATGGACTCGCCGAAGAACTGCCGGATAAGCTGAGACCTCTCAGCTCCCACCACTTTCCTCAGCCCGACTTCCTTAGCCCGGTTGGCTGAACGGGCTGTGGTGAGGTTCATGAAATTGACGCAGGCAATGAGCAAAACGAACACGGCCAAGGCACTGAAGATCCAGACATATTTTATATCGCCCCTGTTTCTGAGATCATGGCCCAGGTTGGAGAAAAGGTGGATGTCGGTTAGAGGCTGGAGAACCAGCTCGTCTGTGTCCTGCTCGGCATATTTTTTAAGGTAGCCTGTGAGTTTCTGGTTGAGATTCTCGGCGGAGGCGGACTGCTCCAGCATGACATAAGTGCCAAAGGAATTGAATCCCCAGTTATCCGCGTTGTCCTCCCCGATGGATTCCTTAAGGAGGATTTCAAAGGGGGCCAGGAGGTCGAATTCCAGGCTTGAGTTAAGCGATTCATTGTGGATGACTCCGGTGACTGTGACGTCGAAAGTGTTGTTGACTGTCAGGATTTTTCCGATGGGATCTTCCTCGCCGAAGTACTTGACGGCGGTTTCTTCCGTGAGGATGACGGAGTAGGGATTGGAGAAGACGGTCTCCGGGTCGCCTTTTATCAGCGGAAAGGAAAACATAGCGAAGAAATCAGGATCGGCATGCATAAACCTTGTCTCGTTGAAACTCTTGTCTTTATAGGTGATGAGATGTCTCTGCCAAGTACCGAACCGGGTGGCCTTGATGATTTCAGGAAAATCCCTTTTGAGGGCCGCGGCCATGGGCGGAGGGGTCAGGACGCTTGTGGAATTCTTCTGAGTGGCGGATTCGTTGCGGTAGACCCGGTAGATCTGGCCGGCGTTGGTGTTGAAACGATCGAAGCTCCATTCATCTAACACCCAGAGAACGATCAGCATACAAACGGTGAGGCCTATGGCCAGGCCGGAGACATTGATGAGGGAGTAGCCTTTATGGCGGCGGATCGCGCGCAGGGCTGTCTTTACGTAATTCCAGACCAAGGCAGGCATGAAGCGGCCGGGGCGAAGGGGGGAGCGGCGGTTGAGCATGACGAGCCGGTTTTTGTTGTATTCAGCGGCAATGCTTTCAGCTGTTCCCACTTGGTCAACAGCCTGGCGGAAGGCATCATCTTCCGTAAGCCCCGCTTGTCTCCGGGCATTGTAGGTGTCGCGAAGGTGGAGCTCGATGTCTGCAACGAGCCCGTCTTCGAACACTTCATACTTTTGTAAGCTTTTTTTCCATTTTCTGATTTCTTTTTCCAGATCGAACATCATTCCTCCTGCTGGTTTTAATCCTCGGCCGGAATCGGCTTTGTAAGCTGGACCAACGCCTGCCAGACATTCCGCCAGCTTACAAGTTCTGATGCCAGTTCTTTACGGCCCTTTTCGGTGATAGTATAGTAGTGTCGGGGCCGGGTTTCTCCGGAGATTTTCCATTTAGAAGTGATCAGGTCGTCCATTTCCATTCTCTGTAAGACCGGATAAAGCATCCCGTCTGTCCATTTAAGATGCCCTTCTGAAATGTCTTTAACTTTCTGGATTATGCTGTAGCCGTAATCCTCTCCTCTAGAAAGAATTGCCAGAATTATGGGCCTGGTTGATGCAGCCATCAATGTTTTTGATATCATTTTGTGCCTCATACTCGAAGATACATTCGCAATATATGTATGCATATTTTATGCCAAATGAAGGCTCCATGGGAAGCCGGGGGAATGGTGGTTCAGAGTATGTAAGGTTTGTTCATTTCTGAGACAGTGACTGTTCGATTCTGGACGGACTAGTAATAATCGTATTCTTCCTCACTTAGGGCAACTTTTTCCTTTTGCTGGTTACCGCAAGCTTCCCCTAAATATGTCGAATTTCCACCTGTTAACATCCCCGAACAAACATACCGCTTCGTAAGAGGCAAGGTCAATTACCAGAAAATAGAATCAAACAGCGAAACAGCAAGCCGCAAGATAGACACCAGCTCTCAAATGAATAAGAGAGCAACCAGGGACGCATTCAGAAGTATTCGTCTTTTTCCTCGGCTGCCATCAGAAATTCCGGCTGCGTAATTCTTGGTTTGAAGTCGATCTTATCCCGATTACCCTGAAGAAATCTAATCTAGTTGATCTCAGAACAGGAGATTTGATCAATGTCGAATTGACACTCACATCATCGGATGATAGGCTTTTTTGCATGATCAGCAACATGGTTTTGAGGCTCAAAGGCGAGCGACCTCGTGCAAATACAAAAAGCAAACTATCTCCAATAAATTTGAAGGCGAAAGCTCTTAGGTTTCATCATCTTTTTGGTTGGAGAGCTTTTTTGATATTTCTTTTCTTATTAATGTTGCAGGATGTAGTGCAGAAAGCTTTCCCATCAGAGTCGTCAAATTTGCGCATTCTCACAATTAACGCCTGGTCTGGACTGGATTATAAAGGTGTCATTCGAATGGGGGAATACGAACCTCCTGAACGGCGAAAACTGCGATTCCAGGCGCTTCTGCGCCAGATTCAAGAAATCAACCCCGACATTATCTTCATTCAAGAGGCAAATCCTGTAACCAAGTATTCAGCCAAGCTTGCCGATTCGCTTGGCTTTGACGAGATCCATCAGGTTTGCATGGGAGGAATCAAATTTGGCCCACTAGGTATTCCAGCGAATTTTAAAGAGGGGATGGCGATCTTAGCACGGCCGATACTTAATTTAAGAAACCAGGATGTATGGAAACTCTCGGGGTCCTTTGGAATCTATGGAGATGCGATTACGATTCATTTCGACGAATCCATATTCTTATTGGTTGGAAAAATCCGTGTCCATGATACACCTGTTTATCTGGTGAATGTGCATCTTATCTCTTCGCCGCCTGAAGATACTCAATTGGCCAGCAAGTTCGGAAGTCTTGTTGAGGAGAACAAGCTCAGTAAGGAAGAATTCTCGGAAGGAACAAAAATATGGGAATCAAGAGTCAAAAGGCGAACAAAAGAAATGGAAAAACTGCTGA
>CAYUXD010000253.1:0-3957 GCA_964448655.1 uncultured Eubacteriales bacterium | reverse complement strand
CGCTTCGGCTCCTGATCCATCCAAGATAAAGCCTCCCCTTATGATGAGGTCAAAATCCTTTTTTAAGGCGCATCCTTTAAGCAGAATCCCACAGCCACCAAGACCGGCTGCCGCAGCGAATTTTGATGATTTCTTAAGGAAATTCCTTCGAGTGATTGTCTTTTTCATCTCTTCTCCTTAAAAACAGAAGTGTCTGTAATATATAAAATCAGTTAAAAGATGTCTAGTGGAATCAATAGCGGGATTAGGCCTCGAAAACTTCTATAATTGGCATAAGTCTGGATGAAGTAAGCGGAATCAAGAAGGCAGGCTCCGTCCGGGTTGGATTTAGCCTAAGAAGTGATTCAAAAAGAAAAAGTAAGAGAAAAGGCCTGCCTTTGTCGAGAAAGTTGGAAGCTAAGCTTCACTTTCTTTGAATCCCGGTTCCTGTCTAAGGCACAGATTTTTTTGCCAACAAAGTAGCCGATAGCAGAACCTACCAAAATATCGGAAGCCCAATGTTTGTCGAGATGAACCCTCGATATTGCGACCAGGGTTGCCAGGCTGTAGGCTAGAATGTCGATATAAGCTTCCTTCGACTGATCGGCAATTACTGCGGCCACTGCAAATGCCGAAGAGGCATGACCCGAAGGAAAGGAAGCGAACCTTGACTTCGTAGAAAACGGATGAAAACTGTGACTGGACTCACCCGTCCAGGGCCGAGCTCTCCCTGCAACAGACTTTATGCCTCTGACAATTATCCCGGTTGTCAACCAGCTTTCCAGGCTCAACAGAGCTGTCTTCCGCAGGCTGTTGTTATCAGAAACCTCGCCGGAAACGTATAAAGCCGTCATCAAACCGATTAAAACTACTCCGTCGCCAAGATGAGTAACAGCTTCAAAAATATCCTCTGATGATGAACTGCGATGATCCTGGACCCATTGCTGAACATCCTGGTCCACAGAATAAAGAAGGAGACCTGCCCCCAGGACAGCCGATAAACCTAAGAAATCTCTTCCCTTCCAGTTTTTTGGTGAAACAAGAACTTGGACAAAATCATCCCCAAAATTTAGTAAAAATTCCTTGTTGAGTTTGTCCTCTTCATCAGAAGATGTCTCTGCAAAGAGGATATTTTGAGAGGGAGAAAAAAATAAAATGCCCAGCAGGATGAAAACACACAGATTTTTCGGAAGATTATTCATCTGACGTGCCCATTAAGAATCTGCCATCATGGCTTCTATAGCTTTGAGTGTTTTATCAGTTGCCCCCTGTAATGAATTTAAGGTTTCCTTGGCGCTATTTCCCATTTTTTCCAGGGATTTCTCGTCTCGAATCAGGAACATCTCATCCAAATCTTTGTCTTTGTTTATTATCCGAGCTGCTCCGGACTGGACAAATTTCTCAGCTAAAAAGGCAAAATTCTCCATATGGGGCCCAAAAAAGATGGGCTTTTTGTAGAAAGCGGGCTCGAGCAAATTTTGACCTCCCCAAGGCACCAAACTTCCTCCAACAAAAGAAACATCAGAAAGAGCATAAAAATGAGCCAGCTCACCTATTGTATCCAGGATCAATATATCCCATTGTTTATTCGGCGAAACCTGCGTCCTTCTCATCACTTTAAAAGGAAAATCCTTACAAATTCTTTCCACTTCATCGAACCTTCCCGGGTGACGAGGCGCCAAAATCAACAGGAGATTTTCTTCTATACTTTTGGCTCTTGAATACGCTTCAATCAGTTCCTTCTCTTCTCCCTTTCGAGTGCTCCCGGCTACGATTACTCTATTTGTCGCGGGAATGCTCAAATTATTTTTTAATTTTAGAAGATCCTCTTTGGTCAAGATGGGCAGACTAACCTCGGATTTCAAGTTTCTGACCACTTCGACCACACCTGAATTTACGCCTATTCTTTCAAGGTTTTCCTTGTCTTTTTCTGTTTGGACAAGAAAGAGATCTATGTTTTTTATTATTTTTTTTGCTATAAACTTAAACCTGGAATACCTTTTAAAAGAGCGCGAAGAAATTCTGCCGTTAATAAGGAGGACACCTTTTGTCTGTCTGTTTGCTTCTCTTAAGAGATTGGGCCACAATTCCGATTCAGCCAAGACAAACACTCTCGGTCTAAGAATACTAAAAAATTTACGAACAACATATTTGAAATCTAAAGGAACAAAAAATATATTATCCGCATCAGTTAATTTCTCCTTGGCCACTCTCATACCTGTGTTTGTGAGAGTAGAAAAATGAATGGTCCAAGCAGGGTGCTTCTCCTTAATTTTTTTGATTAAATTCTGGAGCGAGAGAACTTCCCCTACTGAAACAGCATGGATCCAAAGTGACTGTTTCTGGGTACCATCATCTTTAAGCCTCCGCCCTAATCTATCTCTCAGAAAAAGGCTCTCTCCTCTTAATAATTTTATTCGCACAAAATAGATGGGGATATAAATCAAAAGATATATAAAGAGAAGGAGTGAATAGAAGACGTACATGTTCAATGACTATACTAAATTCCCTATTCTTGTGCAATATTCTTGGGGAGATTACCCGGAGTACTATTCTTGTGCAATATTCTTGGGAAACGTTCTTGGGGACGCTTTCTCGGGGACGTTCCCCAAAGCACCATCCTTTTCATTTTAAAATTGGTTTCCTTAATCGATATTTTTTCTTATCGATTTAATCAATGAATAAAGGATGGCACATCGGGAAACACTCCCTTTCACTCTAAAGGGTGGCACTTTGGGGAACGTCCCTCAAAAAAAACAATTGCCCTCCTGCCCTAAATTTTGATAATCTACAGGAAAGATATTCACTTTCGTCGATTTGCACTGAATGTAAAAGGATGGAAAATGGCTGAAGAGAAAAAGGAAACCAATAAAAAAACAAAAGAGAAAAAAGGATCACCAGAACCAAAAAAGAAGAAAGAAGAGAAAGCAAAAGCCGCAGTTTCCGCTAAGGCTGAAAAAAAAGTAAAAAAGGCAAAGCCCTCCCCTGCAGAAAAGGTTAAAAAGGAAAAACCTGAAAAAGAGAAAAAAGCAAAAGCCAAACCTGAAAGAAAAAAGCTACCGGAAAAAACAGAAGAAAAGTCCAAACCAGAAGCCCCGCCCGAGGCGGAAAAATTTCTGGAACCAGAACAACCAGCAGAGTCTGTAGAGCCTCCTGAGACAGAGGTGCCATCAGAGCCTGAAATAAAGCCTGATGCAGAAGAGCTTCCCAAGCCAGAAGAGCCAGAGAAGGCGCCCGAGCCTAAAGAACCAGCCGAAGCAGAACAGCCTCTTGAGCTAGAAAAACCGGAAGAGCCAGAAGCACCTCCAGAGGCAGAAGCACCATCTGAACCTGAAAAAAAACTTGAAGCAGAAGAGCTTCCCAAGCCAGAAGAGCCAGCTGAAGCAGAAATGCCGCCCGAAGTAGAAAAGCCACCTGAGGAAGAAGCGCCTCCTGAACCAGAAATGCCCCCTGAGGCGGAAGAACCAGTAGTGCCAAAAGAGCCAGCTGAGGTAGAAAAACCTCCCAAGCTAGAAAAACCTGAAGCTGCACCTTCTGCTTCCCCTGCTAAGAAAAAAAAGATCAATAAAATGACTCTTTCCGAGATCGAAACAAAATTAGAAGAGGTAAAGAGTAAAATGGGAGGCTTTGATTCTAAATATGCACAGCAACTTATCCTAAGAAAAAATTATCTAAACTCCTTAAAATAAAACGCACAAAGTGTTAGCCCCAGTTTAATACTGGAATCTTTAAGAAAGAATAAACAAATAAGGGCCGCCACTATTTTTCCGCTCACTCGAATAATAGATATGTAAAACCTTTAGATATGTAAGACCTTAAAGAGCGGGCAATGAGAGCTTTATAAAACTTCTCATATTTTCCGTTTTGTCTTTAAAGCTATAGATAAATAATGATTTACATTCCTTGGCTTTTTTGCTACTATTACAAAATAATTCCTAAGGAGTAGATTTTGACACTGAGTAAAGAAGAAAAAACAAA
>CAYUXD010000252.1:0-3974 GCA_964448655.1 uncultured Eubacteriales bacterium | reverse complement strand
CCGCTTCACGAACAGATGCGCCAGAAAAAGTTACTGGCAAAGCTATGTTTGCGGGCGATATCCGCCTACCTGGTATGTTGTATGCCAGGATTCTACGACCCCCTGCCCACGGCGCAAAAATAAAGAGTGTGGACACTTCTGCAGCGGAAAAAATAAAGGAAATCCAGGTGGTCAAGGACGGAGATTTGATCGCAGTCCTTCACAAACATCCAGATGAGGCTGAAAAAGCCTTGGCAAAAGTTAAAGCCCAGTATGATTTACCAGAAGCAAAGGTAGACGATAAGACAATTTTCGACCACTTGCTCAACGTTGCTCCAGAAGGGGAAGTAGTAGCCCAGGGAGGGAACATTCAAACAGGGGAGAAGCTTTCGACCGAAATTATTGAGGAAACATACTTGAATAGTTATGTCGCTCATGCCCCAATAGAGCCCCATACAGCCGTGGCCAAAATCGAGGGCAATAAGGCTACAGTCTGGGCATCTACTCAAACACCCTTCCCGGCAAAAGAGGAAATAGCCCAGGTTCTGGGTTTTCCTTCCGAAAATGTCCGCATCATCCCTCCCTTTGTCGGAGGAGGATTTGGAGGAAAAACCAGAAACATGCAGGCTGTAGAAGCAGCTCGGTTAGCAAAATTAACCGGAAAACCTGTCCAGGTTGCCTGGAGCCGGGCAGAAGAATTCTTTAATGATACCTTCCGGCCTGCAGCAGTGGTTAAAATAAAATCAGGAATTAAAGACCCGGGTAAAATTTTTCTCTGGGATTATACTGTTTATTTCGCAGGCGAAAGAGGTTCTCCGCAATTTTACGATATCCCTCACCATCGAACGGTCTCCACCGGAGGAGGCTGGGGGGGCACCCCTGGTTCCCACCCCTTCAGCACAGGAGCCTGGCGGGCGCCTGGCAACAATACCAACACCTTTGCCAGAGAATCGCATATTGACATCATGGCTTCAAAAGCAGGTATAGATCCTCTGGAATTCCGCTTGAAGAATTTAAAGGACAAAAGAATGCTTAGAGTTCTCACCGCTGTTGCGGAGAAATTCGGCTGGAATAAATCGAAAGCAGCCAACGGCCGTGGCTATGGTGTTGCTTGCGGTACTGATTCAGGCACTTATGTGGCTCACATGGCGGAAGTTGAGGTCGATAAGAAAGGAGCTGTTCAGGTTAAGCGTGTTGTCTGTGCTCAAGACATGGGCCTGGTTATCAATCCTGAAGGAGCTAAAATGCAGATAGAAGGCTGCATCACGATGGGACTGGGCTATGCCCTGACCGAAGAAATCCATTTCAAAGGTGGAGAGATTTTTGACCTCAATTTTGATACGTATGAAATACCACGCTTCTCCTGGCTGCCCAAGATTGAGACAGTTCTTATTGACGCCAAAGATTCTCCTCACCAGGGAGGTGGAGAACCAGCAATTATTTGTATGGGGGCTGTCGTTGCCAATGCGATTTACGATGCTGTCGGCGCAAGGCTCTTCCAGCTACCGATGACTCCTGAACGCATCAGAGCAGCATTACCATAGATCAGGCTCACTTATTCCTTCCATTGACCAGGTCTTTTAAGCGCGATAGCCGTATTCCAGCATATCATTAGGTGGACATTGTGAAGTTCTTACGCGACAGAGAAAACGAATTTCCTATGCTTTATTCTTTATTCTCTAATTCTCTCTTATAATCCGACTCGTCATCAATATCCTGGAATATGCTCGGCGTTTCCACATCAACCTCCAGTATGTCCTCAGGATGATTATACACCGTTCCCCTAAGACCAATCTCAGGACTCAGGTTTTCCACTTCCTCCCCGTATTTCACATCAATGAGCACAGGATGCCCTCTCTCACTTTTATAGGCAGGTAGAACAATCCCTTTTCCTGAGCTTCTATAGGCATCGATAAGTTTGTTAATGATAGTGGTCGATATTTTCGGTTGGTCGCCAAGGACAACCAGAACTGCCCGAGTCTCCTCAGGCAGCGCCTTAAATCCACACTGGACGGATGAAAGCATCCCGCTCCGAAAATCAGGATTATAAACAATCTTTACAGGATAGTTCTTGATTTTCTTCTCGATCTTTTCTCGGTCTGACCCAAGAATGACTAAAGTATTTTCAACCTTCGATGAAACGACAGTCTCAACTATAGTCTCGATTATGGTTTTTTCTCCGTAAGGGAGAAGAAGCTTTGGTTTTCCCATTCTTTTGGATTCCCCTGCAGCTAAAATCATGGCCCAGATCATTCTATATCCCTCCTTTTTTCTTGGATCTGGCTCCGGACAAGAACAAGTTGAGCTGCGATGCTGATGGCAATCTCCTCCACAGTTTTTGATTGGATATCGATGCCAATCGGAGCATAAACACGATCAAGCTGGTGAGAAGTGGCCCAGCCTTCTTCCAGGAATTTCTGGCGCATAAGCTTTATTTTGCGAATGCTCCCGATCATACCAATATAAGCAGCTTCAGAAGATATACATTGCCGCAGAGCTGTTGCGTCGTGGTAGTGTCCTCGAGTAACAATTACTAAATATGTATCCGAAGATATGGGGAAACTCTGGATAGCCTTCCCGATTTCATCAACGATTATATGATCCGCATCAGGAAGTCTCTCTTGATTAGCAAATTCAGGCCTGTCGTCTATTACGGTTACTTCAAAATTCAAGAGGCTTCCTAAATGAGTCACCGCCTGACCGACGTGACCTGCACCGGCAATAACCAGTTGAGGAAAAGGTAAAATAGGCTCTAAAAAAAGGAACCTCTCTTTCTCCTTCTCCTTCTCAGAGAATATTTCTTTCTTTATTTTCAAGAAGAATGGCTTGCTTTCTAAAAAAGCTTTTCTTATCTCCCTTTTAAAGAAAGAAAGATGCTCACCAGGATCTATCGCGAATTTCTCTTTTCTCTCCGTCCAACGCCGGGAAAGAGATACTTTTTCTTCAGAAATCGTGTTTATGAAGGTGGCTAAGACGCCTGGCTCCCGCTTCAGAAGAGATTGGCTTAAAGGCTGGAACGTATCTCCATGTTCTTCAGGACAGGCATCAATAAGGATCTTAACTTCACCTCCACAGATGGCTCCTTCCTCTGAAGATATGTCAGCTTTAAGGCTAAATTCGGAGAGTAGTGAAGCCTTTTTCTTCAGAGTTTTTAAAGCTTTTCTTTTAGCATCTGCTTCTAACAGGCCACCTCCCAGAGTTCCCTCAAGGAGTCCTTCGGATGAAAACAAAGCTGAGGCTCCAGGCACCTGGGGAGTGGAGCCTTTTGTTGCTATGATTGTAGCTAAAATTAGAGGTTTCTGCTCTGTAAGCCCCTCGAGAAGACGAACATAGATGTTTTTCATATCATCTGCATCTTAGGTTCTTTGGCCTTTTTTTTCAATTTTAATTTCCTCAATCAATTGAGCAAAACTATCTTTGTTTTTAATATCAAATATTTTGACCTCACTCATGCCCAGCCTCGCCAGAAAATCTTCGGGGATGGTTATTCTCACAACAAAAAGAAAGCTTGTTAAGGGCTGAAAAACCACTTGCTTAAGGGCTGGCCAAAATCCTTTTCCGGATAATTCCAGGGGTCCGACCTCATCCACGACAAGAATATCAGCCTCTTTTCCCCGAAGAATAATCTTTTCAGCTTCGGCCAAGCTTTGAGGGATAAAAAAATACGCGCCGATTTTTTGCCATTCTTCCTCCCCTGTTCTGCGGATAAACGGGATTGATCTCTCTTCTTTCAAATCAAATAAATCATATCCGATAGCCTCCTCCTTCTTCCATGCAGCTTCGCTCAAGAAGCCGTCTATCTTGTATTTTTGCTCCTTTAACTCCCGGACTATGTTTTTCAACATAGTCGTCTTTCCGGAATGGACAGGACCCGTCAATATAAAAATCATGAATAGAAGATAAATAATATGCGGAATTAAGTCAAAATTTAATTACTTCTTGTAAGCATCTCCATTTCCGTGATAACTGGTTGCTATATTCAGGACAAAGGTTTT
>CAYUXD010000251.1:0-3976 GCA_964448655.1 uncultured Eubacteriales bacterium | reverse complement strand
CCGAGATTATCAAAGCCAAGTATGAAAGAACGGATAGATCCAACATTTTTTCTTCCGCTTTTCTTAGAGTGTTGAGAAAGGCAAGAGGCGAAGAAGATTCCCGTGTCGCCCCTTATATTCCCTTCTAAGATGCTGTAGGGGTTTAAGAAAAAAGGGGACAGGCTACTTTTTTTATTGAAATAAGGTACATATAGCTGTTGTAGGGGTTTGATTCATCAAGCCCGCGTTATAGCTGTTGTAGGGGTTTGATTAATAAACCCACCGAACAGATAGAAAAATGAATTGCAGGGGCTTGACTCATTTGTGGGAGTTTGATTTATCAAACCCACCTTATAAATGTCGTAGGGGCTTGATTTATCAAGCCCACCTTATTTATATAAGGGTTTGATTCATCGTGTAAGGAGATTGCTTATTAGAGAGCTTATTGTCACGGGCATGTTTGCTGCCCTTCTCGTTATCTATTTGTTGGCGGAGCGATTTATGCTCACTCGAAGGCGTCGAAGAATTCCCCTCAGAATTTGTGTTACCGGGACAAGGGGAAAGTCGAGCGTCACAAGACTCATAGCTTCCTTTTTGAGAGAGGCTGGTTTCGCAGTGCTGGCCAGAACTACAGGCTCAAAGCCTGTCGTCATCTTTCCTGACGGGGAAGAAAAAGAGATCAAACGCAGAGGCTCTCCCTCTATTCTGGAAGGAAAGAATATCCTGAGAAAAGGTGCAGATCTTCGAGCTCAGGCTCTTGTTTTGGAATTGATGAGTATCCATCCTGAGCGCGGCTACTTTGAGTCAGTCGAGATGTTTAAGCCTCATCTTCTGGTCATAACTAATGTTCGCCTTGATCATTTAGCTCAAATGGGAACTTCAAAAGAGGATATAGCTTGTAGTCTTGCCTCCAGCATTCCAGAAAATGGCACCGTCTTTATCCTTCAAGAGGAATTTTTTCCTGTATTCAAAGATGTGGCAGAAAGAATGAACTCTACAATAATCCAGATTCCTGGAGGTTCCTTTACGGAATATCTCCAATCAAAGAAAAAACTTTTCTTCTTTGAGTTAGAAGAAAATATGAGGCTGTCTTTGGCTGTGGCTGAGTTCCTGGGAATAGATGAGAAAGTTGCTCTTCGAGGGATGGCCAAAACTCGCCCGGATTTTGGAAGCCTAAAGACCTGGACTGTGGATTTAGGTTCACCCCCTCGATGCTGGCATCTTGTCAGCTGCTTTGCTGCCAACGACCCGGAATCTACACGTCTTGTTTTGTCCAGGCTTCTTGAAAAGAAGTTTTTTAACAGAAAAGAAATTATTGGACTTCTCAATCTCAGGCGAGACAGGGGAGACAGAACTCTCCAGTGGCTGAAAACTCTAAAAGAAGAGGCTTTTCCTGAGATTCGAAAGTTCTTCTTCATCGGAGACCACGCCCATGCTCTAAAGAGCAGGTTGAAATTGTCCGGGAAAACAGAGGTATTTGTCTCTAAGCCCTTAGCCCCTCAGAGAATCATGGAAGAAATTTCTGAAAAAGTGAATGCAGAAGCTGTATTGATCGGGATGGGTAATATGGGAGGTGCAGGGAAAGAGCTTGTTGAGTATTGGGAGAATATTGGAAAGCCTTATGACTTTTGAGACGCTTTTTATCGGACTAATCATTGCTGTCATCTATGTAGAAATCATGGATATCTATCCGGGCGGGATTATTGTTCCTGCTTATGTGGCTCTTTATCTTGACGAGCCGCTAAGAGTCCTGGCCACGATTCTCATCGCCCTCTTGAGCCTTTATACTTATCGAATTTTGTCGCGCTATCTCATCCTCTTCGGGAGAAGAAGATTTGTGATGCTTGTTCTTCTCGGAGGACTTTGGGCTCAGCTGTGGTTTATTCTCCTGCCCAATTTTTTCTCCGATCCTTTAGGACTCAGGGCCGTCGGCTGGATCATCCCGGGGCTTCTGGCCAACAACCTGGAGAAACAGAGAATTGTACCGACCTTAGCCTCTATGTTTATCGTCGCTATCATCACCTATTTTCTTGTCAGCCTTGTTGATGTTGTTTTGTAGGGGTCAGGTCTTGTTTTTTTATTTTTGATATTGCCTAATAAAATGGTAAAAGGATCGATCAGGAAGCAAAATATTATTGAGGCGAGAGGCAATCAATAAATCATGACAAAGTTGTTTTTTTGTCGAAAAAGATATATCCCTAAAGAAGATACTGGAAGAAATCAGGGGGTAATTCTCGTCCTTTTTGCTTTGAGTATTCTGTTTTTTGTGCTGGCCAAGTCTTTTCCTTCAAGGGAAGCGGCTAAGGTTAAAGGAGAGATGATCAGGGCTTCTGAAATTATGGCCGAAGCTGTGAATATTATAAGAGAATGCCGCGGGGCAAAAGGCCTTATTCTTGATAAAAACATAGATCTGAACCAGACAGGACTCATAGGTCTGGAGTTTTCTCCGATAACCACATCCATCGGGAACATCGAAGCTAAAAGAACCACCACCAATCCCAATTTTGCCGCTCTTATTGTTTTCCTTCTGAAAGAAGCGAAAATAGAGAGCGGGGATACGATTGCTGTGGGAGCTTCCAGCTCTTTTCCTGCCCTGATTGTGGCCGTTCTTTCAGCGGCAAAAGCCATGAATCTGAAGCCAATGGTGATCAATTCTTTAGGAGCTTCTCAATGGGGGGCTAACAGTCCTGGTTTTCATTGGCTCGACATGCAAAACTGCCTCCTGAAAGCAGGGATATTCGACGCCAAACCGATTGGCGTCTCTTTAGGGGGTGCGAGAGATGAAGGTTCAGATATGAGTCCTGAGGGCCGCTCCCTCTTGATAAATGAGATAAGAGAAAGCGGAAATTTTTTTCTTCATGAGCCTGACCTTACAAGGAATGTAAAGGCTAGAATGCGTCTCTATGAAGAAAAAGCAGGGGAGAGTAAAATCAAAGCCTTTATCAATATAGGAGGGAGCTGGCCAAATATGGGAGAGGATCCAGAGATTTTAAAATTGAGACCAGGCCTGGTTAAAACTAAACAATTTCCTCCACCCGAAAGAAGAGGGGTTCTTTTTGAAATGGCTGCCCTCAAGATCCCGGTTATTCATCTCCTCTATATCAAGGGTCTTGTCGATCGCTACGGACTTAGCTGGGATCCTGTCCCCTTGCCACAGCCCGGGAAGGGAAAAATTTATCAGCTCGTCGGGAAAAGACAAACCTCGTTTCTTTTTCTTGCAGCTGCCTACTTTTTACTCGTTACAATTGTCTTGGTTTTCCGGAACAAACTGGGTAAAAGATGAATACTTTAAAGATGAATAAATAAAGACTTTTGCTCAGATAAAAGACATCTATTTAAATTCTCTTATGTTTAGGATTGGATTAGAGTATCGCTTCTGATAAATGAAAATTTCTAAGTCATAAGGAAAAAGGAAGCCTTCTCTCTATGAATAAATAGCGGCAATTTCGGCTTAATAGTTAATCTATTTGGGAGGTGTATCTTTGAACTTTTCCGAAGCAGGCTCCCCACCAATTCCCCAGTGCGTTTTTTGGATTTCATGAACAAGTACTTCCACCGCATGCTGAGGGACGCCTAAATTTACAAAGACTTTGGTAATATCTTGTATTACGATTTTAGCTTTTTCTTGTCCAAAGCCCTCCCAAACATTTACATGAATAACCGGCATTTTTTAATCCTCACTTTAAATTAGCTATTCTCTCGAGAGAGATTAGCTATTTATTTATGATTTTTGTTTTGCCGTAGCCCACAGCATCCAGCCATTCCTTAGGGTAACCTGGTGCATTTGTTCCTTCTGGAACATTGACATAGCCGTCGTTGTACTTAACGATAAGGTAATCGGCCAGAGCCCACCAATCGTCAACCACTCGCTGGGCTGTTTCATTGGAATATTTCGTGAGGTACTCCCGGCAGGCTGCTGGATTTTCTTTGTACAGGGTTTGCGCCCGGGCTTCCACCGAAGCCTGAAGGTTGAAGAAGTTATTCTCGAAGTCTGAGT
>CAYUXD010000250.1:0-4024 GCA_964448655.1 uncultured Eubacteriales bacterium | reverse complement strand
CACGAATTTCTGCGTCTGTTCGGATATGAACATTTTGTATCCGATTTCGGACATTGAAATCTCGTTTTTTCCTTTTTTCTCGAGCTTTCAATCCAGTACCCCAATATGGCATGAAATTTGCTTATTTACAGACTGAAAATCATGTTATATTTTAGGATGCTCGGAAACAGGAACCCCCATGTTTAAAAATTACATCAAGACGGCCTTCAGGAACATCAAAAGATACAAAGGCTATTCCTTCATCAATATAGCTGGCCTGACTGTGGGGATGGCTTGCTTCATCCTCATCTTCCTCTGGGTTTATGATGAACTGAACTATGATACGTTTCACACCCAAAGCAACCGGCTCTTTCGTATTATTCTCAAAAAAGCCGACGATCCGGGCGATCTGGGAATGCCCAGTACTCCCTATATTCTGCCTAAAATCCTCAAGGAAGAATATCCTGAAATTGTTGAGGTAACCCGTGTCAGGACCCGTGCCTATCCCAGCGCTGTCCGGTATAGCGACATCACTTTCTATGAACAGCGGTTCTTTTTTACCGATCCCTCTTTTTTCTCCATGTTCTCCTATGATCTTATCGCAGGGAACCCAAAGACGGCCTTGAATAATCGAAATTCTGTGGTCGTTACTAAAAAGGCGGCTCAAAAGTATTTTGGTGACGAAGATCCCATGGGAAAGATCCTCCGCTGGAACAACACCCAGGATCTCGAGGTGACCGGCGTCATAGAAAAGGTCCCCTACAATTCTCACCTTCAGTTTGACTTCATGGCCTCACTCCAGCTTTATGACAGCGAGCGGCTCTCTTCCTGGTGGCGCGAGTCCGATGCCTATGTTCAGCTTCAGGAAGGTGTTTCCGATGAGGACGTCAGCCTCAAGATCGCCTGCACCATCCAGAGATACCAGCCCGAAGATTTCTATACTATCTCTCTTCAGCCTGTGAGAGAGGCCCACTTGAACATCATGCAGGGAGGCCGTAGTGATAGGAGATTTGTTATTATTTTTGGCGTGATCGCGGTCATGGTCCTGGCCATCGCCTGCGTCAACTTTATGAATATCACAACGGCCCGCTCCAGTATCCGGGCTCTGGAAGTGGGGATGCGAAAAGTGGTCGGTGCCAGACGGTCGGATATCATCAGGCAGTTCCTGGGAGAATCTGTGCTTCTCTCCTTGATATCATTCTGTCTGGCGGTCATTCTGGTTGATCTTTTCCTTCCGGTGTTCAACAGGCTTCAAGGTAAAGAGATGACTCTTCTGGGCTCCGGGAATATGCTCGTTTACCTTTCGCTTGTTGGCGCTGCTGTTGTCACCGGCTTTGTTGCGGGCAGTTATCCGGCATTTTTTCTCTCCGCCTTTCAGCCTGTCATGGTCTTGAAGATGGATGTCAGCAAAGGTCGGAAGGGGTCCGCTCTTCGGACTGTTCTGGTGGTCAGCCAATTTTCCGTATCTGTGCTGCTGATCATCATGACTATAGTCGCCTATAAGCAAATGAAATTCATCCGAAACAGTGAGCTCGGTTTCTCGCGTGAGCAGATTGTACATATTCTGATGAACGATGAGTTAAGAGACTCCCATAAAACCTTCAAGGATAGACTGCTTCAGGACCCGCGTATCCGCAATGTTACTTTTGCTTCGGCTGTTCCCCACCTCCTGTTCAATTTCAATAATTTCGAGTGGGAGGGCATGGACACGGATAAGGAGGTGGAATTGGATTTTCTGTATGTCGACCATGATTACGCGAAGACATTTGACCTGAAGATCGTGCAGGGTCGGGATTTTTCCGAGGAATACCCGACAGACGCTTCAGAGGCTTATATGGTCAATGAATCGGCAGTCCGTTTTATGGGGATGACGGACCCGATCGGAAAGCGGGTAGTTCTGGCCGGCAGGGAGGGAAAGATCATCGGTGTGGTCAAGGATTTCAACCATAAGCCGCTGGTCTTTGATATCTCTCCGCTGGTTATGGGTATTCGGCCCAGCTGGTTTTTCGACCTTCTCGTCAAGATCAGCCCTGAAGATATCCCGGGGAGCCTGGCTTATATTGAAAAGGTCTTCAAGGAGGTATCGCCGGGATTCCCGTTCCAATATCAATTCCTCGATGATTGGTTTGAGATGATCTATGTTCCTTTGAAGATCATGAATACAATCTTTAACAGCTTTGCCTTCTTGGCTGTGTTCATCTCCTGTCTGGGGTTATTCGGTCTGGCCTCGCTCCTTTCGGAACAGAGGAGAAAAGAGATCGGCATCCGTAAGGTCCTGGGAGCCTCCGTGCCGGGGATTATGTTTCTGGTGTCGCGGAAGTTCCTCAAGATCATTCTGGTAGCCAATCTGATCGCTGTTCCCGCTGCCTATTTTGCCACTAGGATGTTCCTGAATCTTTTTGTATTGCGGACAAAGTTGGATGCGGGAGTGGTTGTGGCGACAGTGGCTTTTACTTTTGTGGTGGCGCTGATCACGATAAGCTACCGGGTCATCAAGACCGCCCTGGCCGACCCGGTCGATTCCCTCCGCTACGAATAGTTCGTGCCACCATACTAATCTCCGAATTTTCCTGGGAATAAAAAAGGAAACCACCTGTCAGTTTATACTTTCTTTCTTTTTTATATATATAAGGCTATAATTCGCTGCTTATCTCTCTCCAGAGATGAGGCCGCAAAGAAATCCAAGTCTGGCGGCGTCTAGTCCAAACCAGGGCATAGACACTTAACCGTGAGTTCGTCTAAAGAGATAAAGAAGAGAAGATGAGTAAGAGAAAAGATTCAAGAATTCTGAACTTCCTGTTTGGCATGCAGAATCCCGCAAAAATTATACCTGGGCTTGCTCTTACGGTCGCAATTGCCATAATCGGGATCCAGCTTACAAAATGGATAACAGTACTTCTCAACCTCAAACAAAGCCCGGTGAGTGCCATCATGATGGCTATTGTTTTAGGCATAATAGTCAGGAACACAATCGGTGTTCCCCAGAGTTTCCAGCCTGGGGTAGGTTTCGGTCTTAAGAAGCTTCTCAGGCTCGGCATTATACTCATGGGAATACGACTCAGCATCTTTAATGTGCTCCAGATAGGAGCCTTGAGTGTGGGTATAGTTGTTGCCTGCATTTCAACCGGAATTTTTTTGACTCTTTTTATCACCAGAAAACTCGGTCTTCCGGAGAGACTCGGTACTCTGATTGGAGTCGGTACTGGAATCTGTGGGGCGAGTGCCATTGTAGCCACGGGTCCAGCTATCGAAGCCGAGGAGGATGAAGTGGCCTACGCTATCGGAACCATAACAATATTCGGTGTCATGGCCATGTTTCTCTATCCCTATCTGAGTCATTTGGTTCTATCCCTCTCTCATGTGGAAGCAGGGATATTCATGGGCACTTCCATCCATGAAACCGCCCAGGTGGCGGGTGCTGGGATCATGTATGATCAGCTTTGGCTTGGTCAATCTCAAGCGGTAAATCCTACAGGAGCAGATGTTGCCATCGTGACAAAACTTGTGCGCAATGCGTTTATGGCTTTGGTCATTCCGTTTATGGCCTATACCTATGTCAAAAGGAATAGAGCAAGCTCCCGAAAAAAAGTGAACATTATTTCGCTCTTTCCGGTTTTCATCCTTGGATTCATCGCCATGGCTGTGTTTAGGTCTATGGGCGACTATTTTGTTGTGAGCAAGAACTTATTATGGAATGCGAAGACCTGGAACAGCCTCTGTTCAATAGTCAAGCAATGGGCAGGATATTTTCTTGCCGTTGCTATGGCTGGAGTTGGACTCGGAACAGATATTAAGAAATTGAAGAAGCTTGGAGCCAGACCTTTCTGGGTGGGGCTCTGTGCTGCCGTTTCAGTGGGAATTGTCAGTTTTTTACTGATAAAAATTTTAAGTCCTTTCCTGGCGGTCATAAAATAAAAGGAAGCTGGCTGTTTTGGGGATTAAGTGGGTTTGGAGGATGGGTGAGGAGCCCTGCCAGCCAGCCAAACAGGACCATAAATCTTAATTGCTATAATAAATAGCAAAAAAGATGCCAACATTTTAGAAG
>CAYUXD010000249.1:0-4029 GCA_964448655.1 uncultured Eubacteriales bacterium | reverse complement strand
TAAAAAAAAATATAATTTACAGAAAAGATAGAAATACTATATAATATTCCTTGACATAGTGCTTCCTCAATAGTATGAATATTTTATAAGGAGACTTTTTCTTTTAACCGATGAGGTAGGGAATGGCTGTAAAAAAGGCAATAAAAAAGACTATCAAAACTGCCAAAAAGAAGAGCACCGCTGCTAGGGCAAAAAAAGGCGATGCTTATGAATTCAGCAGTTTAAGTTCAGAATTGTCTCCTTCTGAGGTTTTTGGTGTAGCCATAAAGTCTGAAATAGAAGCAGCCCAGGCTTATTCAAAGCTTAATGAAAAAGTAAAGAATGAGATTTTGAGAATGAAGCTGAAATTCATAATTTCAGAAGAGAAAAAACATCGTCGAATTTTAGAGAAGCTTTTTTCTCAGAGGTTTCCTGAAGAAGAGCTTAAGATTGCAGAAAAATCCTTTCTTCCCCCAATTAAAGCCTCCCTGGCTAAAAAACTTTCAGTTTTAGACCTGTTCAAATTAGCTCTTAAAGCTGAAAAGATGTCTGAAAACTTTTATAGAAAAGCAGGTGAACAAGCAGAAGATAAGGAGAGTAAAAGGATTCTTGGCTATTTAGTTAGGGTGGAGCGAAGTCACTATTTCATTATTAAATCAGAAATTGATATGCTTGACAGATTCCCCGATTACTACAAAGTCGAAGATTTTCATCTTGGCCAGGACATGTTTCACGTTGGTCCATAGAATATTTGTCAGCTCTTGGCTATGCCTTTCTTATAAAGAACGAAAAGCAATAAGAAGGGGGCCAACGCATTTGTCCGGAGGGCCCTTTTTTTGAGGAGATGAATTTAACTAAGACTTTTTCTTTACTAGAGATTCTGAAAAAGAATTAAAGAGTTAATAAAATGATTTTTAAATAATATAAGGAGGATATTATGTGTGAAGACGATATTTTCTGTGGAGTCAACGAGGCTAAATCAGCGAATGTCGACGAGATGACTGATTTAGAGAAAAAACACACTCCGGTTATTGAATCTCCAAAAAAGGTGAAAAAGGGAGAGCCTTTTGAAGTTCAGGTTGAAGTTGGAAAGCATATGAAACATCCAAACGAAAATGCTCATTACATCGAATGGATAGAGCTTTTCTCAGGGGAAACTTTTCTGGCAAGAGTTGATTTGATCCCCAGATTGACGGAGCCAAAAGTAAAATTTGTGGTGGCCCTGGATTATGCGCATCCCTTAATTGCTAAAGAAAGATGCAATCTCCATGGATTGTGGCAGAGCTTCCCGGTTGAAATTGAATTTGAGGGGTAAAAAGAAGTCAGCCCTCAAGGAATTCAAAGACTCCTATTTTAAAGCCAAAGCCGAAAAATAAAAAACAAGATCCATTGAGTAAATAAGTGGAAAGATAAGAATTGCTAATCCTATAAAACATATTTTATTAAGGGAGGTTAATCATGCCTGATTTTGGAACACCTTTTTCTGGTCTTGCCAAGGAGCGCAAACTAACACACGAGGAATTAGTTCGAGCCATACGGTTTATGATTGCCGCAGAATACGAAGCAATCCAGCTCTACATGCAGCTCGCTGAATCAATTGATGACAAGCTGGCTATAGAAGTGCTGAAGGACATTGCGGATGAAGAACGTGTCCATGCCGGTGAATTCCTAAGACTTTTAAAACACCTTGCACCGGATGAAGAGAAATTTTATGCCGAAGGGGCTGAAGAAGTAGAAGAAGAAATGAAAAAGTTAAAATAGAGTTGAACCACACAACTACATAACATCGAGCGCTGTTTATATCTTCAAGCGTCGCCTACGGCCTCTCGCGTTGTATAATTCAGGTTTTTAGAATCATCTGTTATATTTTAATATTTGATAAGGAGAAGATAAATGGTCACAATCAGCCAACAAGTTAAAGACGCAATCAAAGGAGCCATCCTGCTGGAAGTCAACGGCCGTAAGTTTTTTAATCATGCGGCAGATGTTACTCAACATGAGAGTGGCAAGAAGATGTTCCGGTTTCTGGCCGAAGAAGAAGTAAAACATCTGAAAACCTTTACTGATCTTTTTGGTCAAATTCTTGGAAGCAAAGATTGGAAAGAACATATCAGCAGTCATGAATTGGAGGGAGAAGCTCCTCTGGTCGAAAAATTGAAAGAACGGATGAAAAGAGAAGAAGGGAAAGGAGAAACAGAGGCTTTAAGTATAGGTATGCAGCTTGAAATGGATGCTATCACCTTTTTCCAAAATGCTGCATCAGAGACAGAAGACCCCGCTGCCAAAAAAATATTCACAGATATTTGTGAGGAAGAAAAATTTCATTACGACCTTTTGCAAGCCCAGCATGATTCTGTGACAAAGTCAGGCTTCTGGCTGGACAGTGCAGAATTCCAGATGGATGGGAAATGGTAATCTTTTTCTTGCTATAAAATAATCGAGTTCGGGATAAATATTCTTATGCGAAATACCTTGGCCTTCCGACAAGGCCGACACTTGAAGTTAGCCGAGATGAGAGAGCTCTGAAAGTATTGAAATAAAGGCTAAATTGATTTAACTCATTCAATATAATGTAGTTAGAAAAAAAGGAATGAGTTGGTTACTGCGATTAAACTGCACCACAACAAACTAAGCCAAGATTAACGAAAAAAACAAACCTGATCTATTTTGGTGTACTCATGTCAATTTTTTGTCCCAGAGCAGGTGTAATCTTCCCCCCAAAATCAACGAACTATTTTTTAGCCAAACTCGCCAGTATCACTGCTGTATAAACTGCAGCCAGGCCTACAAGAATGTATACAATACGTGCGACGATCGACATATCGCCAAAAATCCAGGCCACAAGATCAAACTTAAAAATGCCGACCAATCCCCAATTTAAACCCCCGACAATGACTAGAATCAGAGCAATCCAATCCACAATGCTCAATTTACCCATTTTAACCTCCTTGGTTTATATTGTAATTCCTGGAATAAATCCAGGTCGAATCGAAGCCTTTAGATTAAGAGAAGCTTTCATAATCATTTGAAAGCAACTTCTTGTTTTGATAGGAAAAATATATCCCACCTTTTAGTTTTCCACTAATTGTATAGCAGAGAGCGGAAAAAATGTCAAATAAATTTAGTATCTTAATAGTAGCCCACTGATAATAAGCGAGCCGGGGTGGCTGAATTGGCAGACACAAGGCACTTAAAATCCCTCGGAAGCTTGCTTCAGTGCCGGTTCGAGTCCGGCCCTCTAAACTTGTCACGCCAGGTGAACTATTTAATTATCAATGATTTATCTTGAAAGTCAGCAATTTGTATTATTGGGCAAGGCGGTTTAGGCCATACCTTCGAGCCAATCGCATTGAATAAGAGGAAAGACAATAGAAGAGCCGCAACGAAGATGCCAACTTTTTCTTTGAATTTCACTTTAGTCTACTTTTTTTTAATTTTCATTTTCTTATGTATATAAACGTATAAAACAGCAAAAAGATTTATTTTTCCTACAGATTTTCTAAGATTTGTCGATTATTGACGGTAATATCTATATTCTCAGAGGAAATGCCAGAAAAACGAGGGGTGAATGATGAATAAAGAAAATCGAAAATGTTCAAAACAAAATACTGGAATAAGATGATTTGACTTCATGTTTTTCCTTTACTATAAATTGTAAAAAGGATAGAAGATGAGTATTGAACAAAAAAAGGGGAAATTTGCAATTTGGTGAAGAGGAGATTACTGATCCATTATTTCAATTTAAAGGCTATTACCTGCTAATCGAAATAAAAGAAAAGATTAAAAAAAAGAAATGAAAAGTACAAAATTTATGAAATTCAGGAAGGAAATAGCATTTGGCCTTGTCGTTATTTTATGGATCATAACAGCTTGGCTACTTTACCCGCTGATAAACCTGGATTCTGTGGATATGGAAAATGCAAAGGAATATCTCTACAGGTCAGCTTTTGGAATCACCATTATGGTCATTTTTTTTGGAAAAACCATACTGGATCTCTTTTTTCCTCAGGTAACCTTCAGAACAATGCCTCTTTTGAATACAATATTTCT
>CAYUXD010000248.1:0-4064 GCA_964448655.1 uncultured Eubacteriales bacterium | reverse complement strand
GCCGACCCCACGCACCCCAAGCGTGTGCGCTACCAGGCTGCGCCACGTCCCGACCGAGTGACTAATTATAACAAATAGGGAAAGATTTTTTATGTTTTTTTTGAGTCTTTTCCCAAGGAAGTGGCAATTTCCTGCAGTTGTTCTCGAACCTGATAGAGAACTTTTTTCAGACGATCAGGATGCACTGGGGATGGAGTTATTATTCCGAATTCCTCCTCGATTCTTCTTTTTGCTCCAGCCAGAGTCAATCCTTTTTTTTCCAGCAATTCCTTCAGCCTGAGGATAATGGCTAAGTCTTTTTTTCTGAATATCTTATCTCCCGAGGCTATCTGTCCTGCATGAAGGAAGTAGAACTCCTTTTCCCAGGCGTCGATGACTTCAGGGTCAAGTTGGGCAATGCGGCTTATTTCTTCTAACCGGTAAACAAGCTTTTCGGGTATCTTATCGCTTTTCATCTTGTGATATATTTCTTATAAGAGCAGGTCTGTTTGGGGGATTAACTGCCGTAAAATATTCGCCACTCCCTCTATCTTTTCAATTTGAGTAAGATCAATCGTAACCTTAGCATGGAATCCCACATAGGTCAAGAAGGTCAAGAAGGGAGTCAGGTCTTGCTTTTGGCTAATGCCGATAAAGGGGCCTGTCCCCTTTAAAAAATATCTGGTATAATTCAAGAAAGGTCACTGAATTCATGGATATTAAAAAGGGCGAAAAACACATTCCCCTGGCAGAGAGGATGCGGCCTAAGACTCTGGAGCGCTTTTACGGCCAGGAACATATCATCGGCAAGGGAAAGATACTTTCCCAGTTGATAGCAGCAGATCACCTGGTTTCTATCATATTCTGGGGACCTCCCGGCTCAGGCAAGACCACTTTGGGTTACATCTTAGCTGATCAATTCAATTTTCCCTGTATTTTTTTCAGCGCAGTCCTTTCAAGCATCAAAGAAGTCAAGCAAGTCATGGCCGAGGCGGAAAGCCATAAAAAATTGTACGGGCAGCCCACAATCATTTTCATAGATGAGATACACCGGTTCAATAAAGCCCAGCAGGGTGCTTTCTTACCCTACGTCGAGAAAGGGGATATCATTCTTTTCGGTTCAACAACTGAAAACCCATCTTTTGAAGTCATCGCAGCTCTTCTTTCCCGGACGAAGGTTCTGGTTTTGAATCCTCTATCTGAAGAAACATTAATCCTTATTGTCAAAGAAGCTTTAGCTGATAAGGAGCAGGGGCTGGGGAAGCTAAAGCTCAAGCTTGAAAAACAGGCCCTTAAAATGATCATAGACTATGCTAACGGAGATGCCCGAAGAGCCCTTAATACTCTCGAAATATCTGTAAATCTGGTAAAAGAGGACAAGATAACAACTGAAGAGGTAAAAGAGGCGCTGCAGAAGAGAATTCTTCTCTACGATAAGAAAGGAGAAGAACACTTCAACCTGATCTCTGCTCTTCATAAAAGCCTCAGGAATAGTGATGTAGATGCTTCTCTTTATTGGCTGGCGAGGATGATTGCCGCAGGAGAAGATCCTCTGTATATTGTGCGACGGCTGGTAAGATTTGCTTCTGAAGATATTGGTCTTGCAGACCCTCAGGCTCTCTCCATTGCCCTCAGTGCCAAAGAAGCCTATAATTTTATCGGCTCCCCTGAAGGAGAACTTGCTCTTGCCGAGGCAGTCATCTATCTGGCTTCAGCTCCAAAGAGCAATCGGGCCTATGTCGCCTTTGACAAAGCTATGAAAGATGTCGAGGCAAGTCCTTTTGAACCCGTACCCCTCCATATAAGAAATCCAGTGACTGGTCTAATGAAAGACATTGGCTACGGCAAAGATTATGCCTATGCTCATGAATTCCCTTACTCGACAACTGATATGCAGACTTTTCCTGACAAGCTAAAGGGAAGGAAATATTATGAACCTGGGGACCTGGGTATGGAAAAGGATATTAAAAAAAGAATAGATTGGTGGAATTCACTTAAAGAAAAAATAAAAAGAGAGAAGAGCTAATCTTTCTCATTCTTTTCTTTCAACAGGTAATAAATTTCCCAGCTTATATCATCGGCAACACAGCCAACACAGGAAGTCGGAGTTGTGGCCAGTTCTTCCTCAAAAATCTTGTCTTTCAAAATTTTTTTGACTTTTTTTCTTATTTTATAGAGCATAATGTAGTTAATCATTGTCTTCTCTCTTTTGAATGATATCAGCCTCCAACTTTTCTGTAAAGATTGAGCAAAGAGCGAGAAAAGTGCTATCATTGCCTCTTTCAAGAAGAATGAAAAAATTCACGCTCTTGTTCCTGGTTTGCATCTTTTTGGGCTTCTGTTCTTTTTTCAGGTCAAAAATTCCTGCATATCCTTCGGGAGTCATCTTCCCTTTGGAAAAGGCTGGAGAGATCGCCTACAAAGGAAAGGTCATCGACTTTGTAAAAGATGCCGGGGGAGGTCTTTATCTTTCTACGCAGAGAGGGCTGGTTTATTGTTTGGCTGGTGGGAGGCGCGAAATTTTATGGAAATTTGAAGCTTCTGAAGAACTGGCCAGTTCTCCCTTCCTTGGGACTGAAAATATTTACGTTTATGATAGGGCCAGCACTCTCTACTGCTTGAGCAAAAAAGGAAGGCTCGTCTGGAAAAAAGAGGTTAAAGAAAAAATCACGACCGGTATTACAGAATTCAAGAAGAAAATATACTTTGGAACCGAGAAAGGAATCTTTTTTGCCCTCGAAGCACCAAGCGGAGAGGAACTCTGGCGCTTCGAGGCGGGTAAAGCTATCAGTTCTACTCCTGTTTTTGCTGACGAAAGAATTATATTTGGCTGCGATGATCATAACCTTTATATTCTGACTGAAAAAGGCAGCCTTTTAGATAAGATCAAAACAGAGAATAAAATTCAGCCTTTCCCTTTAGTCGAGAATAATTTCCTGTATTTCGGTACCGATGACCATTATTTTTATTGTTTTAATCTGGCAAAAAGAAAGAAGAGATGGAAAGTAAAGATTGGAGGGAAAATCTTCAGCCCTCTTGTTGTCGATGGCAAGAGAATTTTTTTTCTTTGCTGGAATAACGTGTTGTACTGTCTGAATAAAAAAAACGGACATATTCTCTGGTGGAAAATAATCCCATCACGAAGTTTTTATCGCCTTGAAATTTCTGGAGAGAGAATTTTGGTCTCCTCCTTCTCCTCTCTCCTGCTTTGTTTTGATATAGAAACAGGGGAAAAAATCGGAGAATATGACGCGGGCCAGGAGATTAAATCAAACCCGCTGTGGGTTGCGCCTTATATTATGTTCAATCTGTATGATAACAATAAGGATGAGGGAAAGCTTGTATTCCTGAAAAAAATATTAAAAGTTTCAGTGGAATCTTCTGGAAAATCGCCGCAGAAGGTAGGTGCAGAAATTGCCTTCACTGTTTCTGCTGTCGGTTTCTACAGGCAAAATTATGAATTCTACCTGAAGGAAGGGGAGGAGGAAAGGATCGTTCAGGAAAAATCTGAGAGAGATTCGTGGGCTTGGTTTCCAGAGAAGGAGGGGGATTACATCGTAGGAGTTAGAGTTGTTGATGAAAAGGAGAGCATGAAAGCTGAAATCCCCTTTGTGATTAAGAAAGATTAAAAGATATTAAAATATAATTTAGAAAGGAGATTGTATGATGGAAAGAGAAGAAGCTTTAGGGATTGTCCAAAAATATCTCAAAAATAAAAACCTGGTGAAGCATTCCCTGGCAGTAGAAGCCTGCATGAAGGCTCTTGCTTCGCGGCTCAATCAGGATACGGAGAAATGGGGGCTGGCGGGAATTCTCCATGACCTTGATTACGAGATCACAGAAAAGAGTCCTGAACTCCATACGACTGAGACAGTCAAAATTTTGGAAGAACTTGGCATCGATGCAGATATCATTCATGCGGTAAAAGCCCATGCCGCGAAGGTACCTTGTGAGAGCGAGATGGACTGGGCGATTTTTTCCATTGACCCTCTTACAGGACTGATCATTGCTGCCACTCTGATGCATCCCAGCAAAAAGCTGAGAGAAGTCGATGTCGGTTTTGTGCAGAGAAGATACAAAGAAAA
>CAYUXD010000247.1:0-4086 GCA_964448655.1 uncultured Eubacteriales bacterium | reverse complement strand
AATCTTGAGGTTTTAAACCAAGATAAAAATAAATCCATAAATACTCATAAACACGTCTCGATCGCTGTTCTTATCATGTCCTCTTGGAAGCCGTTCCCTTTGTAACGAATCACAAAATTACGGTCAACAACAATATTAATGGGAACACCTCCCTCTGTGTATTGATGGTAAATACTCAAACTGCTATCAGAAAGAACGGGGAAAGTAAGATTATATTCCTGAGCCCATTCTGCAGTATTGCCGCTTACAAGAAGAGTAATGACTTGCAAACCTCTGTCTTTGTACTCATTATAAATCACTTCCAAATAAGGCGCTTCCTCACGGCAAGGTCCACACCAATCAGCAGAAAATTCAAAGAGAATAACCTTACCATCATAATCGTACAAAGAAACATCCTGGTTACTCTGGTCTTTAGCTGTAAAATCAGGGGCGGTGTCGCCCAGCTGCAGTCCATAAGGAACGGGATCTTCCGGAAGATCTGGGCCAACGGGACCGCCCGGGCTACAAGCTCCCAAAGAAATCAAACAAGAAATTATCGAGAAATAAATTATATGTTTAGCTTTCATCATGTCCTCCGTATATTATATACTTTATATTAAAACTTAATGTCAACATGCCTAATACCCCCCAAAGCTTTTGAATTTGAGCTTCTACGAAATATACTCTTATTTTAAATAAAAAATATATAAAATATATAAAAAGCTATTTTTTTTCTTTCTTTTTTCTGCGGAAAAGCTTTAAAAGGTTAGACAATTTCCCCTTTAGGTATCCTTCTCTAACAAAGTAGGCACCTTCTTCGGGTTTGATCCATTTTATGTATTTTCCTCTTTTCAAACCTCCAGGGTCTTTAGCTAAGCCAATTCTGAAATCACCCTCTTTTGTCTGAATTATGGCCACATTGACTCTTTCCTCCTTCGGAGATGTGTATTGAGTGGCAGCAATAATCCTATCTTTCCGGGGCAATTTTTCGTAAATGAACGTTTCTTCAGGAATGGACTGGGGCAAGTTTTCCTCTCTGAGCCCTTCCCGTTCTCGAGTTGACTTTGTCCTCTCGACAATTCCCACAATACAGGTATTCCCGAACCCGCTCATGTTAAACCAGAGCCCGTAATTCAAATTCTTGAGTTCCTCTCCGAACATATGCCTGTACTGGTGGTGCCCCCTCAGCTGCCAGACTAACTCCACAAGCTGAGCCCCTCCTGAGGCACCCAAAGGGTGGGTTCTCGCCAGAAATCCCCCAGAACGGTTGACATAAACACTCTTTCCTATCCTGTTTTTCTCTTTGATAACAAATTTATGCCCCTGTCCTCTTTCGGCTAAAGCTAGGTCCTCAGCCACTATCCAGGGAACAGGTTTAAAAGCATCATGGAGCTCACAAAGATCTATCTCATGGGGATTTAAACCTGCTTCTTCGAAACTCTCTCGCCCTGCCAGTACTGCAGCCTCGAGTGAAATTAGGGTCCTCCGCTCTGCAATCTTGATATTATCAAAGGCGGATTTTACGCTTGTCAGCTTTATATCCGTAGGAAAAGGAACCAGATAAGCTGCTCCAGCCCCGTTGTAAGATCCGCTACAGTCATATTTTGTCAGAGGTTTGGCGATGATCCGGTTTATTTCAGGATTGTCATACTCCTTCCTTGTCACTGGTTTTTTAAAATAGGCATATTCATTCAGGGCCCCGTGGTTGAGGCTTCGAACGCTCATCTCAAAACAGACGTTTTTGAATTCCTTTTTTGAAACTTTATAGGCATCCATATATTCATACGAAGCTAAAGCAGCCACAGCAGGCATTTCGCCCAGTCCTCGCTCTCTTTCTTCCTCAGCAATAACTGTAGAGATTTGAGAGGGAATCTCCTCGTTCTTCAGTTTTCCCTTCATCTTTTCACCAAAGCAAACCAGGACTTTAAGTCCTGAAGAAGCCAAACGCTTTCCCAGTTCGACAGCTGCTGCTCCTGTCGCTGAGCCTCTCTCCACATGATGAATTTCTATATCCCTTGGAAGGTTCATCTCAATCCCTATAATAGAATCTAGGCCAGTTTGCCTGGCAAACCCAATAGGATCCATAGCACCAATGACCAGGCAATCTGGGGCCAATTCAGTAGTGAAGGCAGCAGAATACTGAAGGGCTTTCTGGCAGGCATCAGCCAGCATTACTCCGATTGGTCTGAAGTCTTTGCCAAAGCGAGTCAAAGAGACTCCAGCGATATGGACATCACGCATAAAAAGTCTGACTCCTTGTATTTATTGTTATCGTGCTCTTCTCTCCCTCTTGAAGCTCAACGGCTGATGAATCCTGATAGCTCTTCACTTTATTGCTCTTCTATTATCCTATATAGGTTATTAAAGCAAGGGAGTCAATAGGGAACGAAGAATGCTATTTTTACGCGAATTAATCAATACATTTTTGCCTAATTTGACTTCAGGCAAAAATAAAGGATTAAAGCATTCAGACGAAAGCTAGGATGCTGTTTTTGACTTCTTAGCTATAAGGTTCTGATTTTGTTTTATCCTTGAGCCAATTCAAGATCTTATTCAATACAGGGGGATAGATAGGATACTCTTTGAATAGATCCATGATTGAATATAAACTCATCATCTTATAGCTTTTTTCAGGCGATTCGACTCGAATAAAATGATGATCGACCTCAGGGAAGACCTTAACTTTAAAGTCCGGGTGATTGGCTTTTTTTAAGGTCTGCTCCAGCAATCTTGTCTCTGAAGGAGGAACCAACCAGTCCGAAGCACCAGAGACAGCAAGGATTGGCATTTTTAACTTTTCTAAAGTCTTAAGCTGGTTATATTCCATGGCCTGGAACATCCATACGGGAGGAAAAGGATTAGCCTGTTGCATCTTCTGGAACTCCCTGGATAGTTCATTTGGCTTGAAATAATCACTGTAATTCTGTAAATCTCGATTTTTCACCTTTTCTGCCCAAAGATTGAGCATCTCAAGACGAGCTTTCCTCTCTTCATCAGATTCTTTTTTGGCTTCAGAAATAAACTTATTCTGTCTGATTAAGTTATCCGGTTCTTGACTTGCCACGCACGCCAATAAAACAAGTCCAGCCGCTTCTGGATGTCGAGAAGAAACTATGGTTGCCACCTTTCCTCCATAACTGTGCCCGATTAAAAAAATTTGAGACGAATCTACCTCTTCTCTTGATTTAAAATAATTGAAGACGCTTTCTGCATCACGAGCAAAATCATAAAGTCCTGATGCTAAAAAATCTCCTCCACTTTGACCTACTCCTCTTTTGTCGTAGCGAATTGCAACAAATCCATTTTCAGATAAAAACATCGCCATTTCTTTAAAAGTCCCGTTGAAAAGTCCAAAAGTTTCATCCCGGTCCTGCTTGCCCGAGCCATGAATAAGCACTATCCCCGGCAGTTTCGAAAGTGGATTAGATTTAGGGGCGGTCATTGTTGCCCCCAACATGATATTTTCGCTTGGAATTTTAATATCATAAGAACGAATTCGACTAGAAAGACTCTTTGTTATGAATGTCAATCCAAAAGCTAACGAATAGAAAACAATAAGGATTATGGCTGAATGGAGAAGAATTCTCCCTCGAACATAAAGAGCTCCACCCACAAAAGCCGATATTATTACCAGAATTATTCCCCACGGAGTGAAGATGAGCCAGTCTTCGGGAAACCAGCTTAAATATTTCTTGCAGATTAAAATGAGAAAAGCTATCACACAACCTATGCTTAAAGGGGGAACAAAAGCCTTCCATCCGCGATACCTTATTAAGAGAGATATGAGCCAGCTGGCCAGGATAGTCGGAATTATCAACCCGAATCCAACGATAGCTTCCCTTTGTCTGATCAGGACTGAAGAGATATTTAATGCAGGGTAAGAAAGGAAAACAAAAATGACTCCAAAGAAAAAAGTCAAAAACCCACCGATTACATATATAATGATTTCTACGGGGAGTCTTCTTTTTTTAAACATTGACGGCTAAGTATACAAAATCAGGCCCGGCTTAACCAACTCAAATTCAAAACTAACCCGGAAAAGCACCGTATGGATTAGATTCAAAAATGCGTTTTTGAATATTCAACCCTCTTGGATTATGATTTTTT
>CAYUXD010000246.1:0-4109 GCA_964448655.1 uncultured Eubacteriales bacterium | reverse complement strand
CCAAGTGTTTTACTCCCTCCAGAAGCATATCAATATGTTTAAAAGAAATATAGATATGAGTTGAAACTCTCACACCATAAGTCCCGGCTTTTCTGTTCCCGATCGTCCTGACAACAATATTGTATTTTTCCCTCATATAATTGACTATTTTCTCAGGCTCAACTCCTTCCACAGAAAAAGCGGTTAGACCTCCGCTGAGATATGGATCCTGTGAAGTGTGGAGCTTAACTCCTGGGATTTTTATCAATTCTCTTTTCAAATAACCCGCCAGAGCTTTAATCCTGCGTTCTATTCGCTCTCTGCCGATAGCATTCTGGAAATCAAGAGCTTCTCCAAGGGCAACAATCAAGGCATCTGCTCTCTGGCCCAGCGTTTCATATTTCCCTGCATTTTCTTGACTATCCCACCCTGAAGAGGCAATCGTCGGCCACAACTTATCCTGAGTTTCCTTTCTGACATAAAACAGGCCAACACCTGTGGGAGCTCCCAGCCACTTATAGGGACTGGAAGCAAAAAAGTCGACTCCCAGTTCCTCCACGTTAAGATCCAGCATACCGATTCCATGAGCACTATCAGCCAGGACAAGAATCCCCTTTTCATGAGCCATTTTGCTTAGTTCTTTGATAGGGAATATGAGTCCTGAAATAAAGACCGTGTGACTGATACTGATGACCCTTGTTCTGGGTGTTATGGCTTTCCCAAAAGCATTGACAATTTCGTCGGCACTTTTCGGAGGGAGGCCGAGTGGAACTTCCTTGATTTTAATTCCGTATCTTTTCTCCTTGAGCCTCCAGGGATGAATTCCTGCAGGATGTTCCATGCTGGAGAGGAGGACTTCATCTCCTTCCTTTAAATCCAAGCCATTGGCGACAAAATTCATCCCTTCAGTCGTGTTTCTCGTCATGACAACTTCATCAGGAGACGCATTTATAAACCGGGCAAGTTTGGCTCGAACCTCCTCCTTTTTTCTGGGGATAAAATTATAACAATCAAAAGGATTGGTGACCTGAAGTTTAAAACATTTGATCAAAGTGTTAAAAACAGGCTCAGGCATAGGACCTAAGGTTCCGTTGTTCATCATGATTAACCCATCCTGAAAAAGAAAATGTTTGCTTACTGCATCCCAGTAAACTCCATCAGGCGATTCATCCTCTATGTATTTCTGGTTCAATGAAGTTATACTCTGATAAACAGCCGCGTTTAATTCACTAAGAGAATAAAGAGATACAGCGGAGCCTGCGAACAAATATTTAACAAAATCTCTTCTTGAAAGTCCCTTGAGATGATTTTTGAGTCCGGATGGTATTATTGCAGTCATTTGATTCCTCCTTCCTTAAATTTGCTTCATTTTATTCACAATAACTTCTGTCTGTCAAACAGAATAACTTTCAGATCACTACACGAAAAATAGCGCTTTCATACATTTTGTATAAAGACTTGATTTATCATACCAATATTATCCATATTGTAGGGGCTTGATTTATCAAGCCCACCTTTTTTGATCGGATGAATAATCATAAAATCACTCCCATGGGAATAGCCATAAGGTGTGTTTGATAAATCAAACACCTACAATAGACAAATCAAACATCTTAATAAAATGTATTTTAAATTAATGGTGAAACTTGGGATTGTAATCCCTCTCTCACGCCTTGCTGGCTTTCATCAAAACGATACTCCCCTCATCTATTCCAATATCACGAGCAATGACATGACATTTTGCCTTTAAGAAAAAAAATATAGGCCGATCTTCATCTGAGAGTCCTTCATAATTCCCTTGACCTTTGCTTATTATAAGATCTGCTGATCGATAGACTTTTAAAAACTCATCAGAGCAAAATTTCAAAATGTTTCCCGGTGCATCACAGCCTGAAGACACAATTTCAGCAACTTTGTCTATCCCAGCAAGAAGAGCATCTTCTCGAGTGGCGTCGTTAATGACGGGATGGGCACGAACAATATAGATAACTGGTTTGTTGATTTCTTCGATAAGAAGTCGGTCGAAAACCGTCTCTCCTGCATTATCCGCTAAATAAAGGATCTTTCGAGCCTTGTCTAATGCTTCACAAAATTCTCGATAATGATTTATCGAAAAGTCTTGGGAGAGAATCGTCCCTACGTCTTTTTTCAAATCAAAATCAAAGTTGGCGCCGTAATCAATGATATTCCCCGCAATGGAGATCCTGACTGCTGTTATCAATCTATCTTCCGAGGATTTTATCAATTTCTTCAATTCAGGATAGAGGGAGAGTGCCTGGCGAGTGCATTTTTCTTTTATCTTTCGATAAGGGTCCTTTATGCCTGTTCTCTTGGAGATTATCCGGTAAACTTCTCGACCTATTTCAGGAGGCGTTGCGCCAAAAGGGACATCAGGAATGGATAAACTCACTTCATTCAATATTTGCCATATTTTTTTCTCATCCGAAGTGATCATTCTTGATGTTTTGATGGCTTGTGTGAAAAAACAGGGATAACAATCCAAATAGGACTTCATCTTTTTTCCTTTTTTATTCCATCTTTAATAATCTTTTTATGACTGGAGAAAGGGATATCTGGAAGTTTATCCAAAGAAAAAAACTCTGCTCTCACGGAATCTGAACCAGGGGAAAGATCCCCTCGAGCCTCGACTTCATATCCAATTATGAGCACATTCCTGTAAAGCAACGATTTTTGGGAATAAACTCCCACCAATCTCACAATTTTTCCTTTAAGTCCTGTTTCCTCTTTAAGCTCTCTGAGGCAGGCCTTTTCCGGAGTTTCATCAATCTCGATAAACCCTGAAGGCAACGCCCACTTTCCCCTGCCAGGCTCTTTTCCCCTTTTAACCAGAAGAACCTCACCTTTTTTATTCCTCACTAAAGCGGCTGAACTCGGTAAAGGATTCTCATAATTTACCCAATGACATTCTGGACAGGCCAGTCTTTTTTCTTCTTCTATCCTCCTCAACTTCAGTTCAGCTCCACACTTAGGACAAAATTTAATAATTCTGCTCATCATTCCTTAATAGTCTTTATCTCAAAAGCCAAAACCGCCAGAAGCAAAAATTGAACTGAAGTATATCTTCTCATAGGAAATATTCGAACAAAGATTATATCATTTATAGTACCAAATAGGGATATTCGAGCTGGCAAAGACAAGCATCTCATTTTCCGTGATGAGGAAGTAGTCATTCCTATGTTCTAATGCTGGGAAATAAGATTCCTTCATGATATAAGAATAATAAAGGATATAGAAGATGAAAGATTTGTTCTTTAGATCAGGAGGTGCAAATATGCATAGTATTAAACGAATAACAATCTTATTTTTTATATTTTTTATACTAAGTTCATCTTGGCTCTTTTCAAAGTTAGTAACTGAATCAGAAGTTGAGAAGGTTACCGTTAATTGGGTCAAATTAGAAAACAAACTAAAACACCTAAGATTAAACAAAATTGACGTTCGTATTTCAACAATCAAAGAACTGATATATAGGAATGAGTTGATTGGATATATAGTAGATTTAGAACCGAGAGGATTTATTTTAGTCCCAGCATTCTCAGAGCTATCCCCGATTAAACTTATTTCATTCTCCAGCAATTATGAGGGAATCGAAAAACATCCATTTATAGAAACGCTGAAATATCGTTTGTATTTTACAGCTGCTAATTTAGGATATCTAGGAGGATATTTTCTAAAAACACCTGATCTAAGCACTAGCAAAGTGGACACCAACCAGAAAGAGAAAAATGAAGGAGTATGGGAAAGATTACTCTCAGAAGACTTTCTACTAAAAATATATTTATATACAGCTTCCGTGAATTCAGTAAGCCCCATGCTAACTTCGACATGGAGTCAGGGAAATCCTTACAATATGTATACTCCCGAAATTGACAGTCAGCACTGTGTAACAGGATGTTCAGCAACAGCCCAAGCCCAAGTCATGTATTACTGGAAATATCCAACTACTGGACGGGGTGTAAATTCTTATTATTGGGAGAATGGTAGTACATATTTGAGTGCGGATTTTAGTCATGAATATTATTGGAGCAGGATGATAGATAATTACACTGGTGCCGAAACGGAAGAGCAAAAAGATGCTGTTGCCAGATTGATGTCTGATGTGGGAATTT
>CAYUXD010000245.1:0-4132 GCA_964448655.1 uncultured Eubacteriales bacterium | reverse complement strand
GATTCCAAATGCTTGACGGCCACACCAACTTCCCCTTCTGTTCCACGAATAACCCCTTCTATCTGTTTTTTTAGTCTTTCGATTCCTGTTGGAGTTTGAGCTTCTTGTTCCGCCCAAACAGAAAACTGCATAAAGACGATAAAAAAAGCTAAAAGAACTGTAATTTTGGATATTTTGGATCGCATGTGCTCCTCCTCTGTTAATAAATCTTATCTATTAATAAATCATATCTTTCAGATTTTCTCTGCGCTCTATGATGAAATAAAACTTATTTCTACTCTACTCCAGTCATTTTATCAACTTCCCTGTTCTTTCTTCTCAGGAAGTTTGAACTTCAATAAAACTTCTATCTGTTGAGCATCTCTAAGGAGACAGAATTTTACTTCATCATCCCATTTGAATCCGGCTAAATAGATTCTAAGCTCATTTATGTCAGAATAGCTCTTTCCATCGACCGAAAGAATGACATCTCCCTTATCAAAATTTGCATTTTTAGAAACTCCATCTATTGGTTTGCTTTCGATAACCAAATTATCCAGCCTGTCAAATTTCTTAAATCTCAACCCGAGGGAAGGAAAAGCAGGTATTTTTTCTTCAGAAATGCCCCAAACATAATCTGCAAGACTCCTTGCTACTTTAATGCTCTTTTTCCCTTCAGGGATAACAACACATATAACTGTTTTAAAGGGAAGACGACTTTTTTCGTACGCCCAGCGGTTTATCCCAAGATTATAAAGAAGATGACCTGAACCAGCCAGAACAACCATCTTTCGTCCCTCTCTCTCTCGAGGCTGGAGAGCATTGCCAGCCATGACCTCATCCCAGGCAGATTGAGCCCGGTAAAGTCCCTCGAATACCATGTCCAGACCTCCACCTTTCATCTGATGAGGGAGTTCTGTTGCCTCAAAAATCGTTCGAATAAGGATTCTGTGTTCTTCATGAGAAACGTCGGGATTAGGGACGACTTTTTTCTCATCATCTGAAAGCTTTCCCCAACCTTTCATCCTGATTTTACTGATGATTGCTCTCGGAGCATTCAAGGCATATAAAGGAATTTTATTGTTTTTTGCAAGTTCAAATATCTTTTCATAAAAGCCAAAGTTGAAATTCCAATTGACATACCATCGAGATTCTTGAATGAACTCGTCCTGGCTAAGAATAGCCATGCTCCATTTATTCAAAGCTTCCTGGAAACTGACAGGAAACATCTCCAGGCCAATCGATAAATTTCTATATTGCTCGTATAAAGCCTGAATTATCTTTGATTGAATATCGTGCATAGGAAGGCTGTTGTGAGTTTCTCCTACATAAATGAATTCACTTTCTTTTATCTCTTTAATCATTTTTTGGAAAGGAATTTGGCTCCCCACGCGTGCTGAATAAATTTTTCCTGCTGAAACGTCCATTGTTTTATCTTTGAGCTTTTTGTCCCCGATCTTGAGAAGCAGGATTTTATCCTCTTCTTCCTGTCCGCAGAGAAAGGAAAATGTCAAAAGAAAAATCCAAATTACCGTGATTTTTTTAATGGTCATTCTTTCTCTCGCATTATATTTTTTATGTATCATATCTCTGATTTTTTGCTGATGTCAATTTACTTATGCGTTTGTTTACATTCCAGCATCCTGGATTTATACTAACGAAAGCAAAATCTTTCAATGAAAAACCAAATCACAGAACCAAAAAAAACAATCCGAACATTTGCCCTCGCTTCCTTTCTGAATGACTTAGGCTCTGACATGATCTATCCTGTCTGGCCTCTATTTGTGACCACAATTTTAAAAGCAAACATGGCTGTCCTGGGTTTTTTGGACGGGCTCGGAGAAGCTCTTGTCTCCATCTCCCAGGCCGGTTCAGGGTACATATCGGACAGAATCAAAAAAAGAAAGGTCTTTATCTGGACAGGCTATTTACTTGGAGCCCTCTCGAGACTGGGTTATGCGATCTCAACAATCTGGCCGCATCTCGCTCCGTTTAGAGTATTGGATCGAGTGGGAAAAATCAGAAGTGCTCCACGCGATGCGATAGTAGCCGATGTTTCAACCAAGGAAAACAGGGGCAAAAACTTCGGTCTTTTGAGAGCCATGGATCACCTGGGTGCAGTGTTTGGTATTGTTATCTGTATTGCACTTTTCAATATATTGGGATACAGAGTTTTATTTGCCGTAGCAGCCATCCCCTCGGTAGTCAGTGCCTTCCTTGTTTTTACTTTAATCAAAGAAATAAAAACTGGGCCGATCAAAATCTACAAAGGAATCTCACTGAAAGACCTGGACAGAGACTTCAGGCTTTTCCTAGTTTTGAGTTCGCTCTTTGCTCTAGGAGCCTTCAGCTATTCTTTTTTACTCATCTACGCCAAAAAATTAGGATTTAAGCTGGCCTTTGTCCCTGTCCTTTATTTAATCTTTACGCTCTCTGCCTTTATTTTCTCTTATCCTTTCGGAAGGCTCTCGGATAAGATAGGAAGAAAATACGTACTCTTGATCTCTTACCTCTTCTGGATCGCAGTCTGTATTGGCGTAATTTCTGAACCAAATCGAATGATGATAATATTCATCTTTATTCTTTATGGAGCTCATAAGGGAGCCTTAGAGCCTGTGCAAAGAACCTTTGTCTGCGAGTTTGCTCCTAAGGAATTTAGAGCAAGCTACTTGGGCGGATTCCAGATGGTAATAGGCTTATGCGCCCTGCCCGCTTCCTTTGTCGCAGGAGTGCTCTGGGATACACTGGGCTTTCTTGTCCCTTTCTATCTTTCGCTCATTCTTACACTTGTATCGGGAATTATGCTCCTTTTTATAAAAAAACATTAGTTCACAAAAAATGGGAACAGGCCCATTTTCTCCTGTGAAAAAATTTTAGTCTCTCTCTTTGGGAAGTATCTCCAAATCAGTGGAAATTGATGACTATACTCGAGACATGACTCTTGGAAAATAGCTGCCGCAGCCATCGAAGACTTAGCTTTTAGCGATTTGGCTGGATAATAACTTTTAAGGAATCTTTTGGATTAGCTGCGAGCTCAAAACCCTTGGCTATCTCTGTTAGGGAGAATTTATGGGTGATAAGACTATGAACATTGATTTTATTGTTCTTAATAAGCTCTAATGATTCTTTAAGGTCATCAGGAGCTGCTCCGTACGATGTTGTAATCGTAATTTCGTTCCTCCAGAAATCAACTACCGGAATTTCAATATTTTTGTTTGGAATAGCAAAAAAGAGTATTATTCCTTTTCTATCTATAAATTTAAATGCTTGCTGAGCAGCTTGAAGGGCACCAGTACAGACTATTATTCTTTCTGCCTTAAGGTTAAAATCCTCCCTGGCATCTATCACTTCATCCGCGCCAAACTCTTTTGCTTTTTTTAGCTTATAGTCATCAACATCCGTGGCCACAACTCTTGCTCCTCTTAACTTCGCTAATTGTATATTCGATAATCCGGATACTCCGCTGCCTAGTATCAGAACAGTATGGCTCTCTTTGACATTAATCACTTTTTGGCCCCTCAGACAGCAGGCCAGAGGCTCAATCATTGTGCCCTCTTCATAACTGATATTTTCAGGCAGAAGAAAGGTTCCATGCTCAACATTCATTTTTGGCACTCTAATAAATTCGCTGAAGCCGCCAGGATCATAGTTCCCTTTATGTAATACCTCGCAAGCAGTATGGTTCCCTTCTAAACAATATTTGCATTCATAACAGGGTACATGATGGGTCACAAAGACGCGCTGGCCCGCCTTAAACTTTTTCACTCCCTCTCCAACCTCGACAATATCTCCCGTCGTCTCATGGCCAAGGATAAGGGGAGCCTTCTTTATCCTGTACCATTCCATTACATCTGTGCCGCATATACCAGAGGCTTTAACTTTAAGCAGAATTTCCCCTTCTCCAATTCTTGGTTTTGGCCTTTCCTGGATTCTTATATCTTGATTGTTATAATAGACAGCTACTTTCATAAACTCGCTAAATATTTAATTATTTAGTTCTCGTCCCTATTGTATGTGCAAGACATGTTTTACGGCATCTAAAGAAAATATTCGGGGACGGATTAAGCGACCATTGAAGAAACGCTCAGGCTATATGGTTCCAAAACACGTTGCTTTTGCCCCGGCGAGTCAAAAGCAACTCGGATCAAGGCTT
>CAYUXD010000244.1:0-4142 GCA_964448655.1 uncultured Eubacteriales bacterium | reverse complement strand
CAGTCGTATTGTGCTGTGAGATAGCGTCGCAGTGTCATCATTGCTTCTCCGGGCTCTGTTTCTCTCGGGCAAGTCGTAGAACAATCGCCACAGTAGTAGCATAGCCACGGATCCAAGCTGCCCAGCAGCAGTTTTTTCAATCCAAATAGAACATATCGAATTGTTCTGCGAGGGAATGAAGCCAAGTCCTTTGCTAAACTACATACAACCGTACAACTTCCGCATTGATAACAGGCGTTGGTATCGAACTCGCCATACTTCCGAACCTCAGCCGACAAAGCAGGATCACTTTTAATTTTCATCATGCTTACACCGTGTCGTAAAAAAAGTCCTTTGTTTTCAGTTTATAGAACAGCCCCAGTATATTTATTTCTTTGGAAGCAAATATTAGGGGTGAGATAACTTATTTTTTCTACTTTTTTGCATAAAGGCATAACTTAAAACCTAGTGCAATTATAGTTTTTAGTGTAATTATAGAAAAACTAATGATGAGCTAATAATTACAGAAAATTTTAATTGAAATATTTTTTTATGTCAACAGTAAAACAAAAAAATTTCCAAAATTGATTTTTAATCAGATATTCCCTATAATTCTCGTCAACAACATTTTTTTATTTTTATGTCCACAACGACAGATAAACACGCAAGTTTGAGACAACGCAAAACAAAAGAATACACAAGAAAAAATGAAGATAAAGGAAGTCCTCGTCTTAGAAGAGCTTCTCGGGTCTAACAAAAAAGTTGCCTCTGAAATTCGAGAAAAGCTCGAAACAAAAGGAATTTTAACCATCAACCTCCTGGGCTCACCTGGGGCAGGAAAGACAGCCCTTTTAGAAAGAATAGCCGAGAAATTGAAACCAGATTATGAAATGGCAGTTATCGAAGGAGATATCGAGACAGAAAGGGATGCTGAGAGAATAAGGGCCAAAGGCATTCCTGCCTGGCAGATTATCACGGGAGGAGCTTGCCACCTCGAAGCCAAGATGGTGGGTAAGATCTTTCCTGAAATCCCGGCAGATCTTGACTTTCTTTTTATCGAAAACGTCGGCAATCTCGTCTGCCCTGCAAGCTATGATTTAGGTGAAAACAAAAGGTGCGTGCTTCTCTCAGTTCCAGAGGGAGACGATAAGCCCAAAAAATATCCCAAGGCCTTCACAACTTCTGACTGTCTGATCATCACCAAATCTGACCTCCTCCCTGTGCTTCCCTTCAATCTGGAACTTGCCCAGAAAGAAGCTCTGCAGGTAAACCCGAAGCTTGAAATTTTTACAACATCAGCCCTTAAGGATTCAGGAATCAATGAACTGATAGAGTATTTCCTCTCCGCCCTCGATAAATTGCGTCAGAAGAATGCATGAACTCTCCATCGTTGCCAGTCTATTTGAAATCTTAGAGGAAAAGGCAAAAGAAAATAAAGCTAAAAAAATTCTCTCCGTTAAGCTCAAGGTTGGTGCTCTTTCGGGAGTTGTGCCCGAATTCTTAGAGACAGCCTTTGATATGTATAAAAAGGACACCATCGCAGCCGAGTCTAAATTAAAGATAGAAGAAGTCCCCCTTAAAATCCGATGTCAACGGTGCGGTACGGAAATAGTCAAAGATGATTTTGTCTTCATCTGCGACAAATGCGATTCCAGGGAATTAAAAACTCTCTCTGGAACAGAACTGCTTCTCGAAAAAATAGAAATGGAAGTATGAAATGAGGACAAATAATATCAAAAAAACAGCAACCTAACCGCTAATAATATTACGGTTATAATAAATATGTTCCTGATCCAAAGATTGCCTTTCCTAATAGCTAATTTCGTGCCCAAAAAGGCACCTAAAGACATTGAAAGGGCTAAGGGAATACCTGCCTGAAAATCAATTAGGCCATGGTAATAAAAAAATGCGCAGGCCGCTAGAGAGGAAAATATATTGAACATCTTAGTGATATATGCTGCCTGAAGAAAATTCAAACCAAGAGCCAATATAAGGACATAGCTTAAAAGAGTAACATAACCTCCACTGAAAAATCCTCCGTAAATACCTAAAATAAGGATGGATAAAGCAGCGCCGACAAATTTCATCTTTGAAATTTTCTCTTTCCTTTCTCGAATGCCTAATTCTTTTGTTAAAAGAAGAGAACCACCAATAATAATAATCATCATTGCTATAACTTTTTTCAAGATATCCGTATTGATAACCACTATGAGATTAGCCCCTATGATTGAACCGCAAATTGTTAGAATATAAAAAAGGGCAAGCATTTTATAGGAAATCTCTCCCATTTCTTTTCTAAAACCAACAGCACCACTCACGCTTAAAAAGATCAGTGCGAACATATTTGTTGCCACTGCATTTTTTGAAATCATCCCAAATGAGATAAGCAAGGGTACAGTTATTAACGAAGTTCCACCCACAGTTACACTGAAAATACTTACAATAAAAGAGAGCAAGCAAACTATCAAAATGTTAATAAGGCTCATCTTGGATATTTTGACCGTTTAAATCCAGATTAAAATTTCACCATACCTGAAAGTTTTTTTATAGACTTATTTAGCATTATTTTAAAGTACTAATTTTTAAAAAATAAAAAACGCTTTAACATTGGCTTGAGAATCACATCTAAAAACCGGCCTGGAACTGAGCCAAGATGACATTCTCAGAAGTCCCCGTCAATTCTTCTTTGTGATGCTCATAATTGATTTGAAGCTTTGTTATCTTTGAAAAAAACCAGTTTAGACCCAGGGTAATGACATCATTCCGGTCTCCCCGGATATCCATGTTTAAGTCATAGGAATCGTACCTGACTAAGGCCTGAATTTTATCCGGAACGAGATTGTAACCTCCTTGAATATACCACCCATATTTATCAGTCTGGTCATCTCGGGCGGAGATATATTCCCCCTTTACGGAAATTTGCTCATGAACCAAAAATATATCTACCCCTGTTCTATCTCTGTCCACAACAGAATCTCCACCGAAAAGAGTAGATTTGCCCTGGTAATGTGACAGGCTAAGGGTAAGAAAGTCAAAAGGAGAAAATCCCAGTCTGGCAACTAAATCTTTTTTCTCATTAGTGTCGGCTCTGTTTGTACCTTCTCCATTAAAAACTCCTAAATTGTATTCTATCCTCGAGAATTTTCCGCTTAAAGAAACTCCGATGTCTCTTCCTTGAGTTCCGATATCCCTACCAGGACATAGATTCTCCACAGTCTGGGAGCGGTTAATAGTATCCAAAGCAGAACTAGAAGTAAGGTTTTCCAGGCTGAAGGGAACTTTAAATTGACCAAATGCTAGCCTGGCATAAGGTGAAAAGGTTATTTCAACCTTGGCATCCAGCAAAACAGGACTTTTTGATGCATCAATCTGAAGAGCATAATTAATCTTTTTAAGAATTTCCCCCTTTAATCCAGCTCTCGCTCGTCTTATTCTGAATCCATTTATGTCCTCATCTGTTTGCGTATACCTCACCTGAGTGTAGGCGTTTAATTCAAGAGACTGGCTGGCCACAAGGGCAAATTCATCCTTCTTTTCACCTGCCGTCGCCGGAAATGAAAAGACAAAAAGACAAAAAATTATCAGGAAAACTTCATGTCTTTTTAATTTTTTTGGTTTTTTTCTTATCATATTGAAACATTATTATTGTTTATAATATCTCTCAATAAAATGTTACCAGCCTAAACTTTCACTCACGTTAATATAGAATTAATATTCCAGCAAGAGGAAGAAGCCATTATTATAGTAAATATTTAGGTCGGACTCCACCACATTTGACATTAATCCCTACCAGTGTTAAAAACTCATATATTTTTCTGAAGGAGGAAAGGCTGATGAATAAAAACAAAACTCATTATTTTCTATGCGGATCTATAATTGTCTTTTTCTTTCTATGTTTATGCGGAACGGGCTGTTCACAAGAAAAAAGCCTGAAGAAAATTACTTATGAACAGGCTTATCTGGATGCAAAACCCTACATCCTCAAGCCTGCGCCCCTCATCCCCGATCGTGAGACCCCTATCCCCGCCTGGCTTGACGACGAACATTATCTTTTTTCCGAGAGGGACGAGAAGGAAGAAAGCACCAGGCTATACAAGGTAAACGCCAAAACAGGTAAAAAGACTCTCTTTATTGACTATGAGCAAATCCAGAAAACCTTCCCC